>CAKMKH010000043.1 GCA_927441705.1 uncultured Acholeplasmataceae bacterium
AAACAAGCCAAATAAAATAGCTTCAATCTGGCACTTGGCAACGATTGAACCAAGTTTTCTTGATGTGAAGGAAGTTTTAAATCCTAAGAAAAAGAAAAGAAAGATAGATGAAAAAACTACCATTAAATCTCACGACTTCGATACCTTAACAAGAAGATTTGAATCGTTTTTAGGACCAATTTATTCCAAAAATGGAATTGAGTCTGGAATTGAACGTATTGATATTATCAAACCACCCTATGGAGAAAAAGAATTTAACACTATCAATGAACAGATGTTGATCTATTCTAAAGATCGTGAAAGTGTTAAAGAAAAATGGAATGCTATAGTCACCAAAGCACATAAACATGAAATCTTGGAAGTCAGTGAAGTTCCACCAAAAGTGTGGCCATTCGAAATTTTTGTTGTTGATTTACTCCGTTTCTTAGTTGGTACAATCTTCTTTGGAGTAATCGCTTATTTCTTATTTCCAATCTTGTTGGATAAAATTATTGGTCGATATTTTGCTGGGTTTTTAGGGCTGTTGTACTTGATCTTCTTGATACGTGAGTTACCCAAAGTCTTAAGTAATCTAACTCCAAAAAAATCCATCCATTCTCTTGGCAGTATTTTACTAAACACATTAAAAGATATTGAGAAAATTATTTCACCAAAAGCTATAGTTATAACTAAACGCAGTGTCATCACTAGGAAAATTGAATGTAGTATTTCAAAAGGAACCCGACGTGATAAAATGGTATTCGCTTCTGCTATTAGTGAGCTGCTGACACAAATAGATAATCCGAGATACGTAATCATTAAAAAACGCAAATTCTTTAAAAAAGTTTATTATAACTATTGGGCATCATATTCTATACCCAAAGACATAGCCGCAAAAAAAGATTATGTTGAACTATTTGCCAAGAAATTATCATTTCTAAAAGGACGATATACTGTCGTATATACGCGTAGTGTCGAAGGGCGTCAGGAATTGATTAAATGCAAACAAAAATCAAGACTATCTAGACATCTCATTCGAATCAAGAGCAATCGTGTTGTCAAAACATGAAAAACAGCCCAACATTATGGGCTGTTTTTTCCTATTTATTTCGTTGGAACAAAGATTTTTTATGTCTTTTTTTTTGATGTTTCTTATACTCTTTTTCAGATAAACATCTTTGTTCCCACTGAGAAATCACATCTTCAATTGAGACTCCATAAAAATCACTCATTGCTTGCAGTTCTTCATCAGTAAGTTGAGGTTTTAAAAACATCTCTTGATACATTGCATCTAATTGATCAAATTGAACCTGCTTATTGGCCTCTATTTCTTGTTTCTTGAGAGTTTGTTCAACTTGCTTACGTTTTTGTTTGGTTGTATTCGTGTGTTGATCTTTTATTTCGTTTGTTATATCTGTATTTTTTCGTCCGTAATCACTGTTTGATGTTTCATCCATCGATAAAATATCACTTTTTCTCTTATGCTTTTTATTGTCCAATGTTTGTATATTGATTTTATCTAGCTGCTCTTGTACTTGTTTCGATTTCATACCCATCAATACTGCCAACTCATTTAATTCGGTTTTTGTGAGAGGTGTATCATCATCTGTATTTAAAGACGAGTAATATTCGCTTGCTATTTTTCCGTCAATTCCCGCCTTTTTTGCTTCTTCAAGCTTTTCCTTAAACTCTACAACAAAAAGATCTAGTTCCGAAAGATATGTATCTAATTCCACATTGTCATCTTGATGTTCTTTTATAAGCTGTTTTTTAATTTTCTCTATTTCATCAAGTACTTCTTTCATATGATCATAAATTGTTTTAGCCATGTTTATTTCCTCCAAAATTTATAAATTCCATATGATTTTTATTAAGTTGGCATTGGATTAATTGATTATCTATTTACTTTATTATAACATGTTAATATTTTTATAAAATAAACAATGGGTATGCTATTGAGTGATTTATCTATATTTTTTCGATCCTATTTTAATACTTTTTCCAAAAATATATTCGCTATCTTTGGATCGAACTGGCTTCCAGAACACCTTTTTATCTCTGCAATGGCATCTTCTATAGGCATACCCTTACGATAAGGTCTATCCGCTGTCATTGCTTCAAATGAGTCTGCAACATTAATAATTCTTGAGAATAACGGTATATCTTTACCTTTTAAGCCTTTTGGATATCCCCTTCCATCCCAACGCTCATGATGAGATAATGCATACTCAGCTAAACCAGAATACTCATCTGCCGCTCTTAATATTTGATACCCTATTTGTGTATGTGTCTTAATAATGTCATACTCTTCATCAGTTAGTCTACTTGGTTTATTTAAGATTGCATCAGGAATTGAAATTTTACCGATATCATGATACATACCAGCAAGTTCTAGTATATCAATGTCTTCTTTATTTAGTCCAAGTTTAGTTCCAATTTGCTTACAAAGTAAACTTACTTTTTCTGAATGAATCTTTTCTTCTTTATATTTATCTGTTAATGTGTTTAAGATAGCCTTAATTGCATGATTTCTGATACTTTCTCCAACAGTAATCTTATGACGATACAATTGTTTTTCGGCTCTACTTAATAGTTCGTCGAAATCATTATCATTGTCATTAAGGATTTCAAAGCCTATTGCAAGAGAGACTGGGATGTTTTCAATTTTGATATCTTGAGAAAGTAAAACTAATTTGTCCTTATAATCTTGAAGTTGTATAGCGTTCTTGTGTGGTGAAAGAATCGCAAATTCATCTCCATCAATTCTAGCAACAACTTCATATTGATCAAATACTTTCAAAAGTAGATTTGCAACTTGTTTAATTGCTTCATCACCTCGAAAATGCCCGTAAGCATCATTGATTATTTTTAATCCATTGATATCAATCATCATCAAACCAAGAGGGAAATCCTTATGTGAATTAAACTTTTTGAAGGCATTAACAAAATAGCGACGATTGTGCAGATTCGTCAGATAGTCATGATTAGCAATATGGATATTTTCTTCTTCTATGATTCTTTTCTCGGTAATATCTTCTGCAATAACTACAAATTGATTTTCTATATATGGGTATGCAACAACTTTAAAATATTTCCCCAATGCTCTTGAATAGTCTGCAATAACTACTGTTTTGTCTGATAGCACAACTTCTGCATACTTATTAATCCACATATCTTCAATATCAGGAAGAACATCAGTGGCTCTCTTACCTATAATTTCCTCTCTTTTAAGGCCTATCATGTTTTCGTAAGAATCATTTACACTTAAGAATTTATAGTCTATAGCTTTCCCATTATCATCGAAAATCAACTCTCTCAAGTTAAAACCAAGTGGCATTTCTTGAATCAGCGTACTCCATTGATTTTCGATTAATTGTTTTAACTCCTTTTGTTTTTTGAGCTCTGTAATATTTTGGGCTGCTCCTGAAAGTGATATAATCTGTCCTTGATCGTCATATTCTGCTTCTCCTCTAACCCACATCCATCCATTAGGTACATCATTTATGGCCATCTCTAATTCTAATTCGTACGGGATTCCTTTCGTACTGGTTAATTCGAGTGCATTCGATAATTGCTCCCAACTTTGTTTGGTGAATAATTTCATATGTTCTGTATATGGTGGGACTGGCTGAGTTGGATCAAATCCGTACATTTTATAAAGTTCTTCTGACCAAGTAACTTTATTAGTTTTAATATCTAATCGCCAGGTTCCAAGTTTAGCAATTTTTCGGGAATTTAATAAGTCTGTTTGGTCTTTTAAACGTTGTTTTTCAATTAAAACACGTTCTGTAATATCTTCTACAATGACAGCAAATTGTCCTTTTTTAGGTGAGTATGCTGATGTATTAAAATATTTACCAAGTTCCTTTGAATAGTTCTCAAACTGAATGGACTTTCCAGTTAATGCAACATCTCCATAAGCTTCAATCCAATATTCCTCTATTTCGGGCAGTACTTCTTTTGCTGTTTTACCAACAATATCTTCTCTTTTAAGTCCTGTCAAACGTTCAAAACTATTATTAACACTAATAAATCTATAATCAACGGGCTTTCCTTTATCATCACAAATTATTTCATGAAGTACAAGCCCTAATTGCATTTCGCTTGATAGTAGCCTATATTGTTCTTCGCTTTGCATTAGTTTCTTATTTGTAATATTGATTTCTGTAATATCTCTAAATTCAACAACTCGAACTTCTTTTCCTTGATAAGGAAGATTTCTAGCCTCTAATTTTAAAGGATATATCTCATTGTTTTTTCGAATGCCAAAAGCTTCATATGGTTGTTCATATTTTGTAATAATTTTATTCATAACGAACTCTCTATAATCTGGAGCAATGAGTAACAAACCATTCATACCAATTAACTCTTCCATTTGGAAGCCTGTTATGTTAGATAAGCCTTGATTACAATCAAGAATAACGCCTTGATCATGAACAGCAATTCCACCGAATGATGCATTATGTAATATTTTAAATCTTTGTTCACTTTCTCGTAAAGATTTGGCTAGATTATCTTTTTCGATGTTGAGATTATGAAGTACCTTGTTTTCATTAATTGAACTCTCTAATAATTTTAATTTTTCATTTTTATCATCATACTGTTGCTTTATTAAAGCTCTAGCGTCATTAATTTCTTGATTGTTAAGAAATTGCTGTCTGCTTGTTCTTTCAATATTATATACCCCGATTAATCCTATGGTATTGGCACACAAGAAAAATATGAGATTATAAAATAGAATTGATGTAAATTCTTTATATGTGATTAAATATGCAATCATATAGAAAAAAATAATTAGGCTTCCAGCAAAGGTTGCATAGATAAATCTTAGCCTAATTAACAAATATCCTGAAAAAATGACAATGAATAATCCACCATAATAAACTATATTTTCTGGTATAAGTATTAACATATAAGCTATACCAGAACCACCAGCAAAAAAACTCAATGAAATAATGTACTGATTTAGCTTATAATAATGCTTTGTAAATGATATGATCATAGTTGTTAATAAAATAGGGATAACAATAAAAAAACGTATGAGAATAAAGACAAATAGACTTTCGTTCAAGTAAAGTATATCTACTATAAAAAATAAAGCATAAAACAGAATGAACAATAAAAAAATACCTCTAATATATCCAAGATGTTTAAGTGTCTCAGAATCTAAATATAATTTTTCGTTTTCTTTGTTAAAATTCTTGTTTATATTCATAATTTGCTCCTAAAAACTATTTTTACGTTTTGTAAAGGTTTAAATTAATGGCATTTTATGATTATTATGTTTATTCTACACCATATATATATCTAATTATACATAATAAATTCAACTTTTCATATTTATTAAATGTTGTTGTTTAAAATTTATCTTTTTTATTAACTTTTATTTCTATAATGATCATAACCTGAGTAATTTTGAATCTAATAGCCATGGTAGCTTTATAAAATCATGTTATTTCACGTGCTATTTTTAGCATCCCTTGGGAGTTACAGTTAGTAAATAGTATTTTTAAAGATCATACTAATTTGATCATAAACATATACGAAAAGATTTCTAAAACCATGCATATCATGCCATGGGATGTGTTTATTACATTCTATTAGATTAACTGAAACTCTATGTTTTGTTATCTCTTAGATTTGTGACAAATTAAACACAACAGTATCCACAATGAACTGACTATGATTAAAGTTAACAAATGTATTTCATATATGTTATATTGTATGCCATAACAAAAAATTTGTTTGATGTTAGCTTGAGCAAAACTCTAAAAAATGATTGAATCTCAATCACAATTAATATGCTTAATCGTATCTCTATCATTCTTTGTTAGTTCAAAATCAAAAATATCAATGTTTTCAAATTGATGTTGTTTGTTGTGTGATTTAGGAATCACTACTAAACCTTCATTGACTTGATAATTTAGAATGATTTGATTCCATGTTTTCTTATATGGTTTTGCTATTTCTATTAATATATCTTTTGTCTTAGCATCAAGCTTAGCAAACGATTGATATGCCTGAGGTATAATATCATTTGCTTTGCAAAAATCTATTAATGATTGTTGGTATTTGCCAGGATATGATTGGAATTGATTGAGTACAGGTTTAATTCTAGAATGCTTAATCAAATAAGATAATTGGTTTTCATCGAAGTTTGATACTCCAATCGACTTTATATGACCTTTATCAATAAATGTTTCTAATATACGCCAAACTCGTAAGTTCTCTAAATTTGATTCAAGTGGAAAGTGAATCAAGTACAGATCAATATAACCCAAATCAAGTGCTTTAAGTGATTGTTCTACATGATATTGAACAAGTTCATTAGTTTCAGAAAATTCTTTATCCTGAGGGATTTTCGAAGTGATAAAAAATTCACTTCTATCAATATTAGATTCTTTAACTGCTTTCCCAATAACCGCTTCATTGCGGTAATAAATAGCAGTATCTATTAGTCTATACCCTAATTCAATTGCAGAACATAGTTCTTTTGTATCATAAGTAATTTTGCCATTAAAATTACCATTTTCTTTTCCAAAAGTATTCGTTCCTGTTCCTAACACGGGAATACTTAATCCATTATTCATTCTAAGGTACTTCATACGAACACATCCTTTTCTTAAGTCTATTATACCAGTAAACCAATCATTTTATAGGTTGCAATCATTTGTGATACCAGAAACTTCTAGGGTCTATTAGATAATCAATTACATATATAGGTATCAAGAAAAAAGCTCTTCCCATAGATGAGAAAAGCATTTCATATTATTATTGGTGATCCTTAAAGGTTAAGGACGTCTAAATAAACTAATCTATTAATAACTGTCCTATATAAAAATGAGGCCTTAAGCTAAAACTAATTTTTGCTTATATCTTTTAGTTTTAAATTTTCTAACTTCATATATGATTTTCATTACAAAATAAAACCCAAAAATAACAATATATAATATTAGATTGATGGTTTGTGTATAGTTTAAAATCAAATGAATGAATAACAATAAATAGATAATATATGCTGCAGATTGAATTAGATTCCAAGTTTTAACTTTCATCTTTTTTCTTATCTTTAAAAATGATGTGATAAATAAAGGAATCATTAAAGCAAAACTGATTAATCCAAACCACTCTAAAGATCTTGTTCCATCTAGACCTTGCAGTGTATAATTAAGTGCATGTGGTGAAATTACAATAAATCCTATAATAGAATATTCTCTTCTAAGCCCCATAAACTTAGCTTTAATTTTATGCTTTTTGTCGATTGCTCCTGTAATCATTACGATATAGAAAAAACTTAATCCTAAAAACCCCTGTATGAATGGCACAGTGATAGCTTTATCTTTAAAAATAAAAGCAAGTATGGATAGAATGACTGCAGCAATATAAATTTTTACATTATGCTTTCTAATAAATTTTCCAGCATACATGGCCAAAATAGTCAATATAATCAAAAACGCAAGTACTATCATTAAATAATTCTCCTTTTAGATGTTTAATATGTTTAAATAACTTGATAAATATTTTCTTTGTTCATTTTCATCTATTAGATGATATATCGGTTGTTCTTCCATAATTGCATATCTGAGCAATAGGCCAACAATGATTTCCGCAAAAGAAATTGAATCAACATTTAATTCATGATACAAAACATACTTAGATATAGTTTGTATCACTTGGTTATATATCATTCTTGTGAATCCGAGTTCTTGAGGTAATGTGTGTGCTAATGTTTCCCTAATAAGCATTTTTATTAGTTTTGTATGCTTAGATATCATCAACATTTTTTCATGCATAATCAAACGTATAAAATCTCGAAGATTTATATTTATGTCAATCGATTTATTATCAACGATTGACACTCCTATAGCTTGTTTAATGGATTCCAAAAACAAATTATTCTTCGTTTGAAAATTACGAAATAATGTCATCTCCGATACACCAGCTCTTTTAGATATCTCTAAAGTGGTTGCTAAATTATACCCTTTTTCTGAAAACACTTCTAAACTTGCCTCTAAAATTAAATCTTTTTTCTCTTTCAAATCTCTCACCATCTTTCTTATGAAGCAGTTAAAGGTTCTAAGACCTTAACTTCTTTACTAAATGTGATTGCTAAAATTGTAGGTAAAACTACAATTGTTGATAGCAATGCTAATGATAAATTGACTAATGTCATTATACCAAAATTAGATAAAATCACGAAGTCTGAAAAGATGAGTGCACTAAATCCTCCCATAGTTGTCAAAGCAGACACAAGAATTGGATTTGCCATTCTTGATAATGTGTTTTTGATTGCTTCTTGTCTATTATCAGTCTTCAGTTTTTCTTCTTCAAAACGTTCTGTAATTAGTATGGTGAACTCTGTACCTATACCCATAATTAAAGCTCCTAGTGTAGCAGTTAGTGGAGTGTAACTAATACCGAACAATGCCATAATACCACCACTCCATCCAACAATAATAATGATTGGAATTATAGGAAGAATTGCTCTATAAAAAGATCTATAGATAACGAGTAAGCTGATAAATATAAGCGCTAATCCAATTAATGTAATTTCATATCGTCCCGTTGTTAATGCGTCCATCATTTCACTATCGATTACAGATTGTCCGGTAATCGATATTTTTGAATCTGTATTGATGAGATTGATATCTTTTTCTAGATTATTGATAAAACTACTAAATTGTTCATCACTCATCTCTACAATTGAAACATTAATCACTGTTTTTGTATAAGATTCATTAATAAACAATTTTCTCTGATCTAAAGGCATACCTTGCAGAGTAGTTTCATTAATCATTCCAAGATCTGTTAAACCCATCATTTCTAGTAGACTAAGCAGTGATGATGTCTCGATAATGTTTTCCTCATATGTTGTTATAAATAGACTTTCAACGTCTTTAATAACTGCGAGATTCTCTAAAGATAATATATATGTATCTTCAATGATAATGGCGATTTGTTCTGTTGAACCAATAATATTTCTTAATTCCTTAATATCGGCTAAAGCTTCACTTTCTTGAGGCATAAAGTTTTCAAGATTTGTTTCTGCTTCTGCACTTTGATCAACATAGATACCAACAATAGCTAATAAGATGGCTAAACTTAAGATCACATATTTTAATTTTAAAACAATGCCAACTAGATTTGAAACAAATATATTGGGTTTTACCTTTTTTGACTTCTTCTGTTTCTCTTCTTTAGGAAAATGTTTATCTCTAATGTACAAAAACGGAATAAAGATAAAAACTCCTATCATAAAAGCAATTACAATACCTAAAGTTAGCATTGCACCAAAATCATTAATCATTGGTACTTTAGATCGATATAGACTTAAGAGTCCAAGTCCAGTTGAAATCATTGCAATCATAACTGCTGGGACCATTTTTTTAATAGTCATTATTAATGCTTTATTATGTTTCATGACTTAACCTCTTTCCTCTTCATATCGTGTTTGAAATTGTATGAAATAATCTATACCTAATCCAATGAGAACAGGAAATACTGCCATAGATACCATAGTTAATCCAATAGATAACCATCCCATCATACCAATGGTTGCAACAACAGCAAATAAAATCATAACAATCGGCAGAAGTCTCATGCGGACTTTATAAATAAGTAGCAAAATTAAAACCATTATAACTACAGCAGATATGATCATATATTGCATGCTCTCTGTCATAGAGGATTTGATTGAACGGTCTAGAATTGGCTTTCCCGAAACTAGTACTTGATCTTCACTACCCTCTAGTTCTAATCGATTGACTATTGTTTCATAGATAGTATCAATTTGCTGATCAGTGACGTTACCATTTAAGACTATAATCATACGTAGTTGTTCTTCATTTACAATAAAACTACTAAACATATTTTTAACTTTATCAGCCTCGTCAAATATCATCATATAAAGTGTTTCTGATGAGCTTGGAAAACTAGGTTCAAATGCATTGAAATGAGTATGTATCTGAGCTAGATTTGTTCCCATATTCCCTAAATTAATGCTCATCATATGAAGTGCTTGAGATAATGTTTGGATAGATTCGAGTTGTGTGGTTAGTGTTCCAGATAAGTTAAACAAAGTTAACATCAATTGATTTAATGCAAGACTGGTTTGTTCAGGAATTGATGTCATATTTTCTTGTAATAGTAACTGAGAAATATTTTGATTCATCACTTCTGTTTGCAATATTGTTGATTCAGTTAATTCTAACGCTTCAGTTAATGTTGGGTCTGATTCAATTTGTGTTTTTAAGGTGTTTAAATCGGTTTTTAAATCAACTACAGCTAAATTCAATAATTCTAATACACTAAACATATTGACTAAACCTGTATTTAATTGATCTTGTGCATTAATCAACTGGCCTAAGTTTGCTGATAATAATTCTAAATCTGGCAATTCTTGAGAATCTCCAGATATCATTTGTGTTGAAAGTTGATCAAGTTGTAAAGATAGCGAATTTAGTCCTATTGCCATTTGATCAAGTCCATTTTCGGTTTGATTGTAAAGTGATACACTCACTTGATTAATAATCGTGACCGGACTGTTAATTGCAAAAATGCCTTCTAAATTTTCAATATCCTGTTGGACTTCATTCATTAATAGTAATGAAGACGTCTCGTACAATGTTTCTTGATCAAAAATCATAATTATTGGGTCTTTTCCAAATTCATTTTGATATGCCTCATTATCCTGATAAATATCTGTCTGATCAGAGATTAATGTATCATTTCCTGTATTTAATTCAATTTGAGTCACACCAATGATTAACCCAATTATTATAACAAACGTAAATATAAGTGTTTTGACTGGGTACTTCATGATGAAAGTTGTTAGATTTTTCATGATATTCTCCTTTTAGTGTTAGTGCTCACTAACTTATAATACATGAAACAAACTAAAATGTAAAGAAAGAAATTTCGAATCGTATAAAATGTTTGTTTTTACCACAAAATAACAATTTCTTGAATTGTGAATTCATATAAAATATACATTTGCTTTTCATATTTATCAGCTGTTAATAAATCGCTTCATTATGCTAATATCATAAAATATAAGGCTTGCATCAAGCTAGATTCGAAGACGAAATTAATCACTAATCAAGCTTATGTTGTAGCTTTATTTAATTACATGTTATACTGAAATCAAAGGAGTGATTTAAATGAATAAAAAATTAGAAAAAGCAATCAACACACAAATTAACTTTGAAATAGAGTCAGCATTTATTTATCTAGCAATGAAAAATTATATTGAAACTTTATCTTTAGACGGTTTTGTAAATTGGTTTGACATTCAATTTCAAGAAGAAATGGCACATGCACAAAAATTTATGGATTTTGTCAATAATCTTGGTGGTAGAGTAGAAATTACAAATTGGGAATCACCTAAAAATGAGTATAAATCTATTTTAGAAGTACTAGAAACTTCATTAGGTCATGAAAAAGAAGTTACAAGAAGAATTCACAATTTAATGAATTTAGCTGAAGAAGAAAAGGATTATCCTACGATTAGTCTATTACATTGGTATGTAGATGAACAAGTTAAAGAGGAAGACAATTTCTCTAGATTGATTGAAAAAGTTAAATTAGTAAAGGATGCTGGATTATATATACTAGATAAAGAATTAGAATCAAGAACATTTGTTCCTATAAATCCAGAAAAATGACGTTTATAAGTTTAATAATTATAACAACATAAATGATAAACTAATGGTCTCGTATGCTTACGAGACTTTTTTTTATACTTATTTTTCTTATTTTAAAATATATAATAATTGATAAAATTGTGTAAAATTCGATTTCAATACATATATATTTATAATAAAAACTCTTCCCAGCATTGAGAAGAGTATCACATGATTTAATTGGTGACCCTTAGGGTCCATACAATCATCTGTGTCTTATAAATAGACTGAAATTAACTTATTTAAACTTGTAGATATGCAATGTCAATAATTAGGCTATATTCAATACAAGTTCTTGTATGTTAAATAGTTGTTTTATCCGTGTTCTAAGATAATAAGTGCACATAATGCATAGTAGAACCAAGTAAATGTTTCAATAGAAGAAAAGTTCATACTTTTTTTATAAAAGATTAAAGCAATCACACCAAGGATTGGTATGATGCTGTTCATCACTTTAATCACACCATCATAATATTCTGTTGAATACAGTTTTTGAAAAATAACATAAAACTTATGTCCAAATAAATTGGTCTGATCTACAGGTTTGAATACTTTTGTTTTAACTCTTGATATATTTGATCAATTTCTTGCATACGCTTTGGTATATCTATGTTTTGTGGACATTTAGGCAAACACTCACCACACGCCACACAATTTCTAGCTAATTTTTCTTTGCCAAGTTCTTCATAGTCTTTAACAAATGCTTTTCCAAATTTAGAAATTGCATATTTATTGTATGCCTTAAATACACTTGGAATATCTACATCGTGATCACATGGCATACAATACTTGCAATTTGTACAAGGAATAGTATTGTTTTCTAAGAATACTTTAAGGGTTTTATCAATCACTTTTTGCTCATCATTAGTTAGTGGTTTGAAATCAGATAAGGTCTTAACATTATCCATGGTTTGTTCTAAGTTGCTCATACCACTTAATACTGTCATCACTTGATCTTTAGATGCTGCATATCTTATCGCCCAAGAAGCAATAGATTCATTAGGTTTAGCTACTTTTAAGATGCTCGCTGCATCTTCACTTAATTGCGCGAGTGTTCCACCTCTAACAGGTTCCATAACAATAATTGGAACACCGTAAGATTCAACGATTTTATATTGTTTTTTTGCGTTTTGGAAATCCCAATCTAAATAATTTAGTTGGAGTTGTACAAAATCCCATGTATACGTATGAATAATTTCATCTAAGACTTCAGGTGTATCATGAAAAGAAAATCCTAAATGCCGAATTTTCCCATTTGCTTTCATTTGCTGTAAGAATGCCATAATTTCAGGTTTTTGATAGATCTCAAAGTTTTTTTTGCCTAAAGCATGACATAAATAAAAATCAAAATACTCAACTTGACATTTTTCGAGTTGTTCATTAAAGATTCTTTTTGCATCATCAACAGTCTCAATTTCCCATCCAGGCATTTTGTTCGCAAGATAAAATGAGTCTCTTGGATATTTTTTGAGTGCTTCACCTATAAATAGTTCACTTAATCCTTGATGATAAGGATATGCTGTATCAAAGTAATTTACACCATGTTGATATGCATAATCAATCATTTCTTCTGCTTGTTTAATGTCAATGTCTGGTTTTTCATGATCTAATCTTGGGAGTCTCATACATCCGAATCCTAAAACGGAAGGATTTTCATTGATACCTTTGAATGGTTTGATTTTTTTAGATACTTTTATGTTCATGTCCAGTTTTATACTCATTAGTATAGAAAAACTAAGGGCATAACTCCTCTCAAATAATTTTCTTGCAGTAGATATAATAAAAACAATATAACTCTTATTTATACTCTATAATTTGATTATCCCACAATACTAATGATTTCAATAAATTGTAAGCAATTTCTTGAGTCTGAAATTTAAATCCAAACAAGATTATTGTTATTTACTTTATTCTTGTTAATCCAGCAAGAATAGAGTATCTCTTTTTATTTTCATCACAAGAGCCATACTTCTCACCTAATTTTTCAAAAAAACTACCTAACTCTTCAAATTCTTCTTCTGATAAATAAATGTCTGTGGCTGAAACAAATCCAAATTCTGTAGGATCTTGAGTTTTTGATTCCATTGTTTTGTTTGATGCGTTAAAAAAATCTTTTTTAAAATTATTAATAAGATTTGCAACCAATGATTCAACTTCATTGAGTTGACTATATAATTTTTCAGTTTCTTTATCTTTTAATTGAATAGTAAAAGCCTTTTTAGGAAGGTAGTAATATTTCGCATTGATTCCATTGATGATTTCAATATGGTCTAGTGCTAATATATCGATAGATAATAATTTTTTAACATGATAATGTATTTTTGAGGGCACCTCGCCCATATAATCAGCACATTGTTTTACTGTTAGGGGAACACCATATCTTTTGTATATGTTCATTATTTTCATTCGATATGGATCATTAAATATTTTTAATTCTTCATCTGTACTAATTATTCTTATTTTCCCATCCATACAATCACTCCTCATTGAGTATTATATCACATAAATTGTAGAGCTTTAAACTAACTTTTTGTTTCTATTGAACAACCAAAAAATCAATGATAGTAAGATTCCACTCATTCCCATAATAATAAATAACAAGGAAACTGAAATGCTATCTCCAATAATGGACACTGCGAATCCTCCAAGTGGCATTGTACAAAGTACAACTACACCCATGATAGACGATAATCTTCCTCTCATTTCCGGAGCTGTGGTTTTCATGATTGCTGCATTCATTGGTGCAGTTACAATTGGAACACTGGCTCCAAATAGAAACGACATTAAAATGACAAAAATTAGAGTTGTATTTACAGAAAAGTTTGTATAAGCTGGAACACCCAATAACATATACGTTAAGCCTACTAGAGATAATCCAATGGCTATAGCATTGATAGGATTCACTTTTTTACCTTTAAAACCCATTAGATATCCGCCTGTTATCATTCCAACCAACAATGAAACCCCAAGATAGCTTAACCCTTCAACTCCCATCTTTAATACTTCGCTTACATAAATAGGACGCAAGATATTATAAGGAACCATAGAGAAATTTACAAATGAAGCTAATAGTAATAACGCTATCAAGACTCCTTTGGTTTTTAAATAAGCAACTCCTTCTCCAATGAGTATAAAATAGTCTTTTACTTTTGGCTTTTCAGCAACAGTTTCTCTTTTATCTTTAAACTCGATTGAGAAAATTATCATCCCTGATAATAAAAATGTAAAAGCGTCAATTAAAATTGTCACCCATATACCAAAAAGAGCAATTAGTACAGCAGCTATGCTTAACCCAATCAATGCTCCAACACTAGAAGCGGTACCAATCCAAGATGATCCTTTTACATAGTCTTCTTTTTCTATGATGTTAGGTAATATACTTCCCCTTGCAGGATCAGCTAATGATTCAAATGTTGAATTTATTGAAACAAATACAAATAAATGCCAAACCTCTAGAATATTTAAGAAATAGAATACAGCAAGTATAGCAACGCTAAGACTTCTTAATAAATCACCTAATACTGTGATTGTTTTCTTATTAAAGGCATCTGCTAGTACGCCTCCAAAAGGCAATACAATAATATTAGGAATAATACTTATAGCGAATATTGTTCCCATAAGTACTCTACTACCTGTCATGACATAAACCATCCAACTAAACGCTATAGAATCAATATAATCTCCAAATCTTGTAATAAACGTTGCAGTAAGCAGTTTTGTATAATTCTTATTAATTATTGATTTCATCAGACTTTCTCCGTTAAATATATTTTTTCGTTAAATTTTTTTTATTGTTAGTTTTATAATATTACTGTTTTAATAAAAAGTCAATAGCAACGTTAAATTATTTTTCTCGTTGTTTGTATTTTTTTATAAATAGTGCTTCAAGACAAATAAAAAAGTCCATCTCATGGGTGAGAAAGACTTTATATGATTATTTTGGTGACCCGTAGTTGTTCACGTTATTTACAGAGCAAATCACACTAGACTGATATAGAAGTCCTTGTATTACGCTACAAATCTTGAAGATAATCGACTTTAGAGTATATGACTCTAACAATTTCAACTATTTTATCTTTTGAATTGTAAAAATAGAGAATAATATAATTCTCAACAATACATTTTCTTAGGTCAATTTCATAAATGAATTTGCTCTCTACTAGCGGATAAGATAATGGGAACAACAAAAGTTCATTAAACTTACTCTCAAATTTGTCTATTAGATCTGATGCGGCTTCTTGATTCACTAGCTCAATTGCAATATAGTAAAAGATATTTTCTAAATCATCTTTTGCTTTAGGAAATAGTATATACCTATTTTCCATACTTCGTTTTCATCTCATTTAGGAAAAGTGCTCCATCAACCTTTTGATCAACATTATCTATGTCTTTAAGTGATTCATTGATAAATTCAATCATTTGTTTTTTGGCAATCTCTTTTTCATAAACAGAGATGCTCATGATAACCATAGAACCATAACCATTTTTGGTTACAAAAACGGGTTCATTGGTTTCTTCTACATATTTAGAAATCGAGGCAGTATTCTTAAGTTCTCTGATTGGTATAATTTTTGGCATAATTATTATCTCCTTTTTATACCACAATTATACCACGTTAATTCAGTGATTGCAATTTTAAATTCAATTTGCAATAAATAATCTATAATATAATTTTACTTTTTCTATATCAAAGGATATAACTTGATTAAAGTCTACATATTCACAGATGAATTGGACAAATTTGGCACTCAAATAATAACCAGCATCCGAATAACCATTATAAAAAACCCAATCTCCAAAATATCTTTGATTTTGATGATTCATTGCCTCTATATCTTCAGTAAAATCTATTTTCAAGTCAAGTAGATGATTATCAAGATATTGTTTCCATTCACCGTCACCTTGATGATAGAAAGAAAAATCGCCAAGAAGTGCTTGTTCGAAATACATTGCAATCCCTTCTGTGAATAATTGCCATAAGAATTTATCTTTAGAGTCATCAAACCTTCTATCTAAAATACCATACTGCTTTTGATAGACGTGTCCTAGTTCGTGGTATATTAATCCAACCATATGTTTTTTATCGCACCAATTTAGTTCAATAATTTTCTCAATTCCAAGAAGTACCTTTGTTTGTCCATTTATACTAGTTACCCATCCTGCTCCATTACATAACCCCAGATATAAAACAATTTCTACATCCATAGATTTATGAAAATACTCAATAACATTTGATTCAATATCTTTAGTAATTAGATTAAACATATCCTTAATGTCCTTAACTTTGTTCTTTTCTTTTAAGACCCCATTAAGAATAGGAATACATTGTATATTAAAATTATAATCTTTTATATCTTCAAGGAATATTGATGACGACTTAGGAAATATGCGCTCAATATAAATCTTCCATTTTGCTAAAGAGAAAGTTCCGTTATAATAAACATTTTCAATTTGATTAATTCCATTTGTTATTCTCATTAAATCATTCCTTTTAATTGTGCGATTAATTTCCAATTAATAAATAGGAATCTACCCTTCTAATAACTACTCAATCTCACAATTTGTTTTAGTTTTCCCAAAAACGTATTCTTTATTACCTTTATTATATATCACTCATACTCAAATCCAAATTTTATTTATAAATGGATAATCTCAAATTTATCCTCGTCAACCACAAATATCCTGTGAATTTAAAAAAATAGTAAAACTTATGTAGAGATAAGCAGGCATTTGTAGTTGAAACAAAACGAGAGTTTGTAAAACCTCATGTAATTCCTTACGTCGGGTTCTAAATTTTACTTTCTTTGCTTATGTGTAGATAAAAACAGGTGCTCACTCCTTAAGCGAATTACATCAAATGCAACACTCCTTAAAGTTCTTGGACATCAATTAAGATCAAACCATTAAATCCACCTGAATCAAATCTCATTTTATGTCTTGATGTAGATAATAAAGACCCCATCTCAACTAAGAAATGGGGGTTCATAATAACTTTGGTGACCCGTAGGGGTTCACACAATCATCCGTGTATTACTGACTAGACTGCTATAGAAATTTAAATTTCACGTATAGTTTTAGTGATACTATATCAACTTTATATACTAATTTTTACTTTTTTATATATCTTTGATTTCTACTCATAGGTTTTTCAGGAATTGTCATTTCAATCATACCTGATTGTAAAAGTGGATCTAAATAATTTTTTTTAAAAGATGCTCTAGATTTTATACCTACCCTATCCATAAGCTCTAGAGTCGTATATGGAATACCTTCATCAAAAACAGTAAGTAATTTCTTCGCTTGAATAGACAGACTTCCTTTTTCTATATTTGACTGCTTTAGGGTTTCATTCATCGTTTCTATAATAGCATCCAACATAAATTCAATAAATATTGTAGATGCGCCTTCTTGATTCGATCTGGATATAGCATCATAGTATGCTTGTTGTTTCTTCTTGATGATTGATTCTACTGGCAAATAGTAAAAGAGTTCTTCTTCAATAGCAAGTAAGCACGTTTGAAAAAGTCTACCCATTCTACCATTGCCATCACTAAAAGGATGGATGAACTCAAATTCATAATGAAATACACATGACTTGATAAGTATATTTTCATCATAATGATTCAAGTAATCATAAAGCTCATTCACTAAAGATGGTACTCTGTCTGCAGGAGGTGCCATAAAGATTGCTTTTTCATCATCGAATACACCAACTTGACCTTTTCTATAGGAGCCTGCATCAGTGACAAGGGATGTCATAAGTATTTTATGATATTTAAGTAGGTCTTTTTGTGAATAAGGATTAATGTCTTGTATGTGTTCGTAAACTTTGATTGCATTTTGAACTTCTAATATATCTTTTTGTGGTCCGATGACAAGTTTGCCGTTGATTAAATCTTTGACTTGAGATTCTGATAATTGATTATTTTCAATGGCTAATGATGAGTGAATAGATTTTATTTGGTTTTTTCTTCTTAGCAAAGGTTGGCTACTTAAGTTATTCATCGAAGAAAACTTACCAATCATTTTCATGATAGCAGCAACTTTATTAAGTATAGATGTATTTATGTCATAGGGTGGTTTGTAGCACATACGTCATCAACTCCTCTTACCTATATTATACCATTAATGAGTTTATCTTGTATGTTTTCTTATATGTTTTCTTGTATGCTATATGTATATACAAAAACTCTTTTCATTCATTACTTATAACTATTCATTAATACAGATTTCTTGTAAGAAAATACAGTAGATACTATACTGATGATCAAAATACCAATGACAATAAATTGATAGTTTGGTAAATTTATTAGTTCTGCTGTAACTGGATTTAATATTGACAAACTTCCAGTTGCAGCAAAATAGATGACATAATGGATCAATGAAATCATCAGCGCAAAAACGAATCCCAATATATATTTTTTCTTATTTGATTCTAGATAGGATAGTGGCATCATTAATGCAACTATAAAAAGATGATGAGCAATATTATATGAATCTGTCCAGAAATTTGTTGTTACTTCCTCGCCATCTGTAATACTTACATCACCAAGTAATTCGAAAATTCCAAGAAATACTAGACCTAATAATACAAGGGCTATACTAAGACCGATAAAAACAACAAAAACACTTATGTAATCATATTTCGTTTTTTCTCTTGAGGTGAGCGGAAATTGATACATAGGATTTGTAGATTCAAATCTCATTTGATGTGCATAGAAAGACATAGTAAACAGTGAAAAGATAAAAAATGTAGATGGCCCCATAGTCCAACTGCCATTTTCGCTTAGAAATGCACTTGTTAAAAAGATATAGACTACAACAAAAATTGCTGAAAAGCCTAAGCCTTTCCTATTCAAATTCATCAAAGTTGTGAGTCTATAATATTTAAAGTATTTCATTTTTGCTCCCCCTCTCCTTTGCTTATATGAATAAATACTTCTTCCAAAGTAGGCCGTTGATACATAATCTTCATTTTTAAAGCAAATTCTTTTTTCATTAATCCTTCAACACCAAAAGAAGTATACTGTGGATATAAGATATGTTCATTTGGTAGTTGATCTTCAGTTAATTTAACAAATACGTATGCATCTAACATCGAATCCTTATCTTGGAATAGTTTAATCTCACCTTTATCTATTATCGCGATATAGTCAGATATTTTTTCAATATCTTCTACATAATGACTTGATATCAAAACGGTATGATTTTCATCTTCCATAAATGTTTGAACATGTTTCATCATTTTTTGTTTATCAACAGGATCAATACCTATAAAAGGTTCATCTAATAATAAAATGGTTGGTTTTAGTGCTAAAGCTATCGATAAACTCAATTTTTTTTGCATGCCTAGTGACATTTTATTCATTTTTTTATCTAATGGGATGCTAAATTCATCACATAAGCTAAGAAAGTATTGATCATCGAAATTCGAATACATCATTTTGTTATATTTATATAACCTCTTTCCTTTTGTAAATGGATTAACATTCATCATGTCGTGTACGATTGCTATAGATTCTCTAATTTCTTTCTCGTTTGATTCATATGTATGACCATTGAGGTACATTTGTCCATTATGTTTCAAATGTGTTCCAAGCAAAGTTTTCAATAATGTTGTCTTACCGGCTCCATTTTTACCAAGCAAACCTAAAATACTACCCTTTGGCATTAATAAATTAATGTTTTTTAATTCAAATGTTTCAATTCTTGCATATACATCCTTCATCTCAATACTATACATATCCAATTCCTCCCCTTATTCTTTCACAAAGTTTTCAATATCTTGATCAGTTATATTGGCTTCTTCTTTTAATGATTCAATTATCTTTAGATGTTCTTTAATACGATTTAAATATTCTTTTTTTATAGTGTCCTCATTATATGTTAAGACATAATAACCTTTAGCTGATTTACTATATAAATACCCTTCAGATACTAAATCATCATAAGCCCTTTTGACAGTTACAATACCTACTTGAAGTTCTTTGGCTAGCATTCTAATGCTAGGCAGCTGTTCATCTATATTAAGTTTTTTGTGTATAATCAGTTTTTTAATTTGTTCTTTTATTTGTTCATAGATTGGTATATCTGAATGCATTGAAATGAGTAAGTTCATTCAATCACCTCGTTCTTATTGTAATTATACTATAGATACAGTTATGTAGTCAATATTGTTTTTTAAAACTGTAGAAAACTTATGTAAATATAAGTTGGTTTTTTTACTGTATTTTTAGAATCGTTATAGGACCTCTCTCTCGTGATTTAAAAACTGCTTATGTCATTATAAATTTCGGTCATTGTTGCAGTATTGATGAAAATTGGTCAAATTGCTAATAGTTCTATTTTTATCACTTCTTAAAAACAAAAATATACCTAATAATTTCTATAAAAAAAGCCCTTCCCACGGGTGAGAAGAGCGTTTCATGTTTTTATTGGTGACCCGTACGGGGTTCGAACCCGTGAGTGCATGCGTGAAAGGCATGTGAGTTAACCGTTTCTCCAACGGGCCAATAACGATGGCGGAGCAGGAGGGATTTGAACCCTCGCACCAGTCTCCTGGTCTACACCCTTAGCAGGGGCGCCTCTTCAGCCACTTGAGTACTACTCCAACCGTTATGTTTACGCGATTTCGCGCCTTTATAGAATAACGTATTTTTGCGTTTTTGTCAACTATTTTCAAATAAAACACGCCAATTCTATTGAATTTTATTATTAAAAATCTTAACAAAAAATTAAGTCCTATTTTTTATGATTATTGTATTGTATCTTTTAGCATGGTAAGACCTACCTTACCCCGATTCCTATCAATATTTAAAACATATACTTTAACGATATCACCGACATTAACTACATCTTTTGGATGTTTAATATACCCTTTTGATATCTTAGATATATGAAGCAAACCATCTTCTTTTAGTCCAACATCAATAAACGCGCCAAAATCGACAACATTTCTAACTGTTCCTTCTAATTCCATTCCAATTTCTAAATCTTCTAGTTTTAGAATGTCGTTTCTTAAAATAGGTTGAGCAAATTGATCTCTAGGATCTCTAATTGGAGCAATAAATGCATCTAGTATGTCACTTAATGTATACGTATCAACATTTAAGTCTTGTTGCAGTTTGGTTCGATCCATGTGTTCAACGATAAGTTTAACTTCATCTTTCCCAAACATCTCGCCAGTAATATTAAAACGCTTCATGATTTCTTTTGCTACTGGATAACTCTCAGGATGGACCGCAGTCACATCAAGTGCTTCATCACTTTCTGGAATACGTAAAAATCCAATTGCTTGTTCATATGATTTATCACCAAGTCTTGGAACTTTGATAATATCTTCTCTATTACTGAATTTACCTAATTTATCTCTAAATTTAACTATATTTTCAGCACTAGTCTTATTTAAACCTGATACATACATTAAAAGTGCTTTACTAGCTGTATTAACATTAACACCAACATTATTAACAGCTTGTGTAACAACAAAGTTTAAACTATCATTTAACTTCTTAGGCGTTACGTCATGTTGATATTGACCAACTCCGATACTCTTAGGATCAATTTTTACAAGTTCTGATAAAGGATCTTGCAATCTTCTAGCAATAGATGCTGCTGATCTTTCTTCAACGCTAAAGTCCGGGAATTCTTCTCTAGCAAGTTCACTTGCTGAATAAACAGAAGCGCCAGCTTCATTAACAATTACGTATTGAACTTTCATTTGGAATTCTTTAATTAGTTCTGCGATAAAACTTTCAGTTTCTCTACTTGCAGTACCGTTACCAATCGCAATCACTTGAACTTTAAATTTATGAATCAAACGAATAAGTTCACGTTTTGAGTCAGTAACTTGTTTGTCACTTATAGACCCACCTTTAGTTTTCTCATGTGGATAAATAAGCCCTTTTTCCATGACTTGTCCCTGCTCATTACATACTGTAAGTTTACAACCTGTTCTAAAAGCTGGGTCAACACCTAAAACGACTTTCCCTTTTAAAGGTGGTTGCAATAATAACTTTTGTAAGTTATCTGCAAAAACTGCAATAGCTTGTTCTTCAGCTTTTTCATTAAGTTCGCTACGAACTTCTCTTTCTAGTGAAGGATAAATCAGACGTTTTAAAGCATCTTCTATAGCTTCTTTGATATAAGGTGTGGCTGGTGAATCTTCTTTTTTTATAATTTTCTTTTCTAGGTAAGATGTCATTCTTTCTTTATCTAAATCGATTTTAACAGTAATGACTTTTTCTTTTTCTGCACGATTGATCGCAAGTACACGATGAGGTTTCATTTTACTCACTGGTTCTTGATAATCATAATACATTTCATAAACTTTTCGCTCATCTTCAGCATTCTTTTTAACAGATGTTTGAACAACGCCAACTTTGACCATCTCTGCTCTAAGTGATTTACGATAATTTGCATCATCAGAAATCATTTCAGCGATGATATATTTTGCGCCTTCAATAGCTTCTTCAATTGATGCAACTTTTTCATTTAAATATTCTTTAGCTTTTTCTTCGATTGAACTATCAGGAAAACCAACGATAAATGTAGCCAAAGGCTCTAAGCCTTTTGCAACAGCTTCAGTTGCTTTTGTCTTTTTCTTCTCTTTAAATGGACGATATAAATCTTCAACTTCTACAAGTTTATCTGCTTTTAATATTTCTTTTTTTAGTTCATCAGTTAACATCCCTTTTTCATCAATTAACCGAATCACAGCTTCTTTTCTATCTAATAAATTATTTTGATACTCCCAAGTCTTATGGATTTCATTGATTTGTTCTTCATCTAGTCCACCAGTTGCTTCTTTACGGTATCTAGCAATAAAGGGTATGGTATTACCTTCATTTAATAAATCAAGCACGCTTCTTACTTGCTTATCACCAATACCTAACTGCTTTTTAATCTCATTAATAATTTGTTCATTCATGTCTTTTTACTCCTTTATATAGCACAAAAGGGCTATGCCCTTTTATAAATTTCCTAATTCAGCGATGATGTCATCTACATCTGTTTCTAATTTAAAGAACTCGTCTGATGTTTCAGGTTGCATATCATATATTAATAACATATTATCTGCATTAGAATCTAGATTTAAATGATTAAGATCTGCATTTTCAAATAATTCAATATTCCATGGACTATTTAAATCAATAAATATTAATGGAAGTTGTTCGATTTGTTCAAGAGTTTCAATTTCAGTTCGAATATCTTCGTTTATATTAGAACCATCATAGAAATAAAAATAGAACAACTCATTATCATTTAAAATTACTCTAAAATCTTCAAATTCTGATTTGCCTAAAAAATATTCATGAGTTCCATATGTTGTATTGTCAATCTTTTTAGTCATTGCAACTAATTCTTCTGTATCAAAATGTTGGTAATCTTCATATGGACTTACTTCGACATCATTCATATAATAATTAACAATCATAACAATTGCTGCAACCACTAATCCTAATGCTATGACTGATACACCAATCCTGAAGAATACAATTTCATTTTTGGTTAATTCTCGCTTTTGATTCTTTTGATTTACGACATTATTTTTTTCTTGTTTTGGTTTCTGACTTTTATTTGCGTTTTTTGTTTGTTTTTTCGCCATGTCATTTCACATCCTATCATAGAAAATTATACCTAAAAAATACTAAAAATACAACTATATGTTTAAATATGTAATTATAACAAAATTATCTTTAAACTTATTTATTTAAATCGTTTCTTTCAATCAAACAATAACACATCGCATAATCATTGGTATGCGTTATTGTGAGATGAATAATCTCTTCATCTGTAAAATGATTAGATATAACATAAGGCTTGCCATTCTCATCGTTTAAAACAGAGAAATCCTTATAATAAGCATTACCTCCACCCTTAGATACCGCTTTAAATATTGCTTCTTTAGCAGCAAATCTTCCACCTATGAACGATAACTTTGTTTTATCGTCAGCTATATTATCATATAACTTCTTTTCATCAGAACTCAAAATGCGATCAACAAACCGATCATCTATAAGTTCTTTAATTCTATTTAGATCAACTAAATCAATACCCATTCCTTTGATCATTTTAGGTTCCTACTTTCTCTAATATGACCCGCTAGTTGTTTAATCTTCGTTAATCGATGATTTAATCCCGATTTACTTAATGGTTCATCATATTTTTCTTCGTATAAATCACTAAGTTCTCTTAATGAGATATCAGGATATTCTTTTCTAAGTTTCATAATATTTAATATTTTTTCATCAATGTCTTTTTGAAGTGTATATTTTTCAATGATTTTAATGTCTTTGATTTGTTGATTAGATGCAACTATTGTTTTCTTTTCATTCGCAATTTCACAATTCATCACACGATTAATCGAGTTGTTAAAATCTCTTTTAATTCTAATATCTTCAAACTTAAATACACTATTTTGTGCGCCAACTATTTGTAAGAAATCACTAATACCTTCAGCATCCTTTAAGTAAGTAATGTATCCACTTCGTCTTTTTGTTACTCTAGCATTCAGTTCATAATGATTCATCAGTTGTTGTATGAAGATGATTTGATCTGAATTAGTTGTGAAAATTTCTAAATGATATTCGGCTGTCTTTGGATGGTTAACTGAACCATTAGCAAGAAACGCTGCTCTTAAATATGCTTTTTTTGCATTAGATGATTGTGTAAGAAGTTCTTGTGCCTCAATTGCATTTTCTAACAAATTGTGTTCATTAACTATATCTTCAACTTTCGACTGAATTCTAATAATAACTGTTTTTTTCTGATTAAGTTTATTTTGTTGTTGAGTCATTAAGCTAGTTTCTGCTTGATAAAGAGTTCTTACTAACTGCAAAAACCGTTTTGCAACGGTTGGATTATTTGTTTTGAAATCTAACATTTTATGTTTGTTTTCAATATGAAATTCTGTGTGAAGATTCAAGAAAGCTGAAAATTCAGCTAATTGTTCTTCTAATCCAATTGGTATAGTTACCAATTCTTCTTTTACAGTTTTTGCAAAACTCATATTACTTCCAAGTTTCTAAATATCTTAAGACGTTTTGTGCAGCGATTGCACCATCTGCTGTTGCGGTAACTACTTGTCTAATTTGCTTAACAATAACATCGCCTGCAGCGTATACGCCCTCAACTTTAGTTTGCATTTTCTCATTTGCTTCAATATATCCATACTTATTCGTGATACCTAAATCTTTGACCATATCCGTTACAGGAATAAGTCCTACGTATTCAAATACACCATCAGCTTCAATTGATTCTTCATTTCCATCTTCTGATTTAATAACAACACCTGATAAACCTTTATCATCTTTTAAGAATTTAGAAACTACAGATGAATATCTAAAATCTACATTCTTCATTGATCTTAAAATATCTTGAGATTTCATATCAGCAGTTAGGTCACTTAAGTTTTGAACAACTGTAACATGTGTTGCTAGAGTAGCTAGATAGCTTGCTTCTTCAACTGCACTGTTTCCACCACCGATAACGACTACTTTTCTATCTTTATATAATGGACCATCACAAATTGCACACCAGCTAATGCCGTTCATTGCAAGTTCATCTTCGTTTTCTACACCTAATCTTCTTGGTACATTTCCAGTAGCAATTATAACCGCTTTTGCTTCATATGTTTTATCTGGTGTAATTAATCTTTTTACATTTCCATCTAGTTCTACTTTTGTAACTTCATCATATAGCACTTCGATATCTAAATCATAAGCATGATCAATCATCATCGTTGCTAATTCATAACCCGCAACTTTTTTAGCACCTGTATAATTTTCAATTTCATTGTATTTTGATAATTGACCACCTGGTGTATCTTTTTCAAACATAGCTACTTTTAAATTTGCTCTTTTTGCATAAATTGCTGCTGTAATTCCAGCAGGACCTGCTCCTATAATTAAAACATCATATAACATACTAAAATTCTCCTTTATAATTCTTTTTATACTATATCTTCTAAATTGCTTAAATCATCAATTACGTATTCTGGTTGTTCATATAACATTTCTTTTAATCTCAAAGAATAAGTCACAGCACAACTTTCAATGCCTGCATTTTTTGCAGCCTTGATGTCATTTTCATGATCACCGATATAAATTGTATCTTCTTTTTTCGCACCTAACATCTCTATAGCATTTAATATAGGCTCTGGATGTGGTTTGTGTTCTTCTGCGTCTTCATATCCTATAATGCCATCAATATCTTCAAACAAATTAGTAAGTTTCAAATGATAAGTCGCAACTTCTCTCATCTTAGATGTTACAACTCCTATTTTACATCCTTGATTTTTTAAATATCTAATTGTTTCTTTAGCATTAGGATAAGTAGTTAATCCCATCTCTATCATTTCATTGGAAATTTTTCGATAATCCTCAACCATTAAATCAATGAGTTCTTGATCATCAGTATAAAATCCAAATGTTTTCCATAAGGTTTGTCCTAAAAAATTTGATAACTCAGAGTCATTTAATTTTACATGAGTTAAATATTTTTCAAATATAATCTTGAAGGCATCTAATATGATTTTTGGAGTTTGAATTAAAGTGCCATCTAAATCAAATAGTATTGTCTTCATTACTCACCAACATTTCTACATAATATTTTTGATCTTTTATAAATACTCTTTTTAAAATTAATAACAATATACCGCCACCAACAAATAGTGTTAGTGATAAAACGATATTTGCTTTTAACCCAAATATATAAAGTGGATCTTGTCTTAATGGCTCAATGATTAAGCCTCGACCTAGGCCATACCATATCAAGTATATGGCAATCATATCGCCTACTTTAAAGAGTTTAAATCTTCTAGTGATAAGAAGTCCCACTAAACCCAAAAAGTTCCATAAACCCTCATAAAAGAAGGTAGGATGATATGTGATGCTAGTTACTGGATTGGTCATATTAGTCTCAATAAAATTTGGTAGCATAGACAATATAAATTGACTTTGAATTGCTGGTCCATGAGCTTCACCATTCATGAAGTTACCCCAACGACCAATGATTTGACCTACTAAAAATCCGACTGCTAAAATATCCGCAAATGCCCAAACATCAATTTTCTTTTTCTTTGAAAAGAATATGATGAAAATTAAAGTAACAATTACAGCACCATGAATCGCAAGACCACCTTCTGTAATGTTGATTACATCAATTATATTATTATAGTTCGGTGTTGGATCGAATATAACATAATATAATCTAGCACCAATAATAGCTAGCGGAACTCCATATAATAGACCGTCAAATAGAATTTCTGTATCCCATCCAACTCTTTTAAACTCAAAATATGTTAAGGTTCCTGCTATAATAATACCTGTTAAAATAAATGTCGCATACCAAGTCACTTGAGCAAATCCTAAATCTAGCGCAGTTTTATTATCAAATTGATTAATAGAACTATCCATTGGAGATCCATTAAGTGTACTAACTGCGATAATGACCATCACCATAAACGCTAGAAATGCACCTCCATAAAGATAGAGTGCTTGTTTGTTTTTCTTCAAAAAATCAATCATTGTTTTCGTCCTTTCCTAGTCCTCGTGCTTTTTTTGAAACTGCTTCTGTTAATTCTTTAGCAGCATTATACCCTAAAAATTTAAGTTTTTGATTCATTGCTGCACTTTCTACGAGTGTAGCAACATTTCTACCTGGTAATACAGGAATTGTTACTTTAGCAATTTCAGTATCAAAATATTTAACCATTTGTGTTTCTATACCCAAACGATCATATTGTTTACCTTTTTTCCAATGTTCTAGTTCTACAACTAATCTAATTTTTTTATTTTCTCGATAAGCTCCAGCCCCAAACATTGAAACAACATCTACAATTCCAATACCTCTAACTTCAATATATTTTTCTAATATCTTTGGTGCACTTCCAATTAAGACACCATGTGCAGCTTCAAAGATATCAACACGGTCATCACTAACTAAAATATGACCTCTTTTAATGAGCTCCAATGCTGTCTCACTCTTCCCAATACCTGATTTACCCATGATAAGTGTTCCCATACCGTGAATATCAAGTAAAACGCCATGAACACTAATCCTTGGGGCTAATTTTGAGTGTAGATAAGCATATAATAGAGAACTTAATGCAGTTGTTCTGTTATCTGATTTTAGAATAGCTACATTGTATTTATCACCTAATTCAATAAACATGTCTTCAATCTCAACATTGACAGAAAATATAATTGCTGGAGGATTTTTCATCATGATATCTTCTATACGTTTACGCTTGATTTCAGAAGGTAATTGATTCATAAAATGATCTTCTTTAGACCCTATTAGAATTAATCTTTCTTTATTGAAAAAATCCAAAAATCCCGCTAATTCAACTCCAGGTCTTGAAAGCATTTCAACAGTTATCTCATTTTCTAATCCTTTTTTACCTGAAACAAGTTTTAACTCTAAATCCTTAATCAAATGTTTGACTTTTAATTTCATGATTTTAATTTCCTTCCAAAAATCTTATTTTTTTAGTAAATAACCATCTTCTAATATAGATTGATAATAGAAATCTTAGGATTGAAAATCCAAAAGCGAAAATGATTAAATGCTCAACACCTAAAAACTGAAAACCTTGAATTAGAATTAAATCGATAATAGCTAATACGAATATTTGTATGAGCACTGATAATAATCCCATCGATAGTATCATAATTCTCATAAAATATTTAAACATAAGTATTTTTACAAAGTTTTCTAAAAGTGTTAATAATATAATTGCTAAGATATATCCAAGTATCTCCATATCAATTAGTGGTTGCTTAATACCTATGGCTAAGCCAATCACAACAGCACTTATTAAAAAGTTAATTACAAGAGAAAAGACCATGTGAACCACATAGTTCTTATGTAGCAAAAATCCAAAGCTTATTGCGGTGTTTTTGCCAAATTTATTTCTCTTTAATTGCTCAATGAGTTTCTTTATGTCTTCATCGCTTGGCTTTTTGGGATCTTTATCGTTCATTAGAAAACTCCTTACCATGAATTATTATAACAAATTAGTTTAGTTTTTGTCATTTTAAAACTTTTTTTAAATATTGTCCTGTATAACTTTCTTTAACCTCAGCTACCTCTTCTGGTGTTCCTTGTGCAACTATATAACCGCCAAGATCTCCACCTTCTGGACCTAAATCGATAATGTGGTCTGCGTTTTTAATAATATCTAAGTTATGTTCAATAACAACCATTGTTGCTTTTTCATCAACAATTCGATGTAGAACTTGTAATAATCTTTTCACATCATCTGTATGAAGACCAGTTGTAGGCTCATCTAGAACGTAGATTGATTTTTCAGTGATTCTTCTGTAAAGTTCACTAGCGAGTTTAACTCTTTGAGCTTCACCGCCTGATAATGTTGTTGCTGATTGACCAAGTTGAATGTATCCTAGCCCAACATCATGAATAATTTTTAATTTATCAAATATTTTGGGATGATTCTCAAAAAATGCCATCGCATCATCTATTGTCATTTCTAAGACATTCGCAATATGACTACCTCTATATTTGATTTGTAATGTTTCATGATTATATCTTGCTCCACCACAAACTTCACAAGGTACATAAACATCCGGTAAGAAATGCATTGATATTTTCTTTACACCATCACCACCACATGCTTCGCATCTTCCACCTTTAACGTTAAATGAAAATCTTGATTTTGTATATCCTCTAGCTTTTGCTTCATTTGTCTTAGCGTATAAATCTCTAATATCATCAAACACACCTGTATATGTAGCAGGGTTTGATCTTGGTGTTCTGCCTATTGGTGATTGTGAGATTTCAATGACACGATCAATCAATTGATGATCATTAATTGCTGTATGTTCACCTGGTTTATCTTTTGATTTATAATATTTTTGTTGTAATCCTTTAAGAAGTACCTCATTAACAAGTGATGATTTACCACTACCTGATACACCGGTTACTACTGTGAGTTTTCCTAATGGAAAAGATACAGAGATATCTTTCAAGTTATTTGCTCTAGCACCCATAACCATGATATCTTTGCCTAAACCTTTTCTTCTTTTTTTAGGCACTTCAACTTTCAATTCACCTCTTAAATATTTACCCGTAATACTATCAGGATGATTCATGACTTCAAGTGGTGTTCCGCATGCAACGACTTTTCCGCCTTCTTTTCCTGCCTTAGGCCCTATGTCGATAAGATAGTCGCTTGCAAGCATAGTTTCATGATCGTGTTCTACAACAACTAGCGTGTTTCCCAAATCTCTCATTTTGTGTAGTGTATCAATAAGTCTTTGATTATCTCTTTGATGAAGTCCAATAGAAGGCTCATCTAAAACATATAACACGCCTGTTAATTTTGAACCAATTTGAGTCGCAAGTCTTATTCTTTGAGCTTCACCACCTGATAGAGTTCCTGCCTGACGATGAAGTGTTAAATAGCCTAATCCAACATCCTGTAAGAATGTTAATCTATTGATGATTTCTTGAAGTGCTAGTTTTGCAATTTGCTTTTCTTCGATTCCTAATTCTAAATTATCTAAAAATGTGATTTCATCATCGATTGAATATCTTGTGAATTCATCGATGTTTTTACCACCAATTTTAACTGATAAAGCACTTGGATTCAAACGTGCACCATGACATGTGTGACATTCGGATTCGACCATAAAGTTTTCTATCCATGTTCTAATCCATTCGCTTGTAGTTTCTCTATAACGTCTAGTTAAGTTTGTAATAACGCCTTCATAGTAATCTTGTGTCTCATGTTTTCTACCTGAAGATGATTGGAGTTTAAAGTGAATTTTATCTGCAGATCCATATAAAACAATATCTAGCTCTTGTCTTGTAAATTCAGATACTGTTTTACTCATATCAATCCTATAAAATTTACATACTTCTTCGAGCATTTGACTTGTTAAGTTTTCATCATCATTATTTTTAAATGGTATGATACCTCCATTTAATAATGTTTTTTGTGGATCAAGGATTAAATCTTCAGTGATTTCCAGTCGATATCCAAGACCATTACAAGACGGACATGCTCCAATTGGAACGTTAAAAGAAAATAGTCTAGGCTCTAAATCTGGTATTGAAAAATCTGAGTTTTCGCAACTATAGTTTTGACTAAATGAAACGATTGCATCGTTATCTACAACCACTTTTGTTTTACCATTAGCAAGTCTTGCTGCTAACTCTAGTGCATCATATAATCTAGAACGAATACCTTCTTTAATAATAAGACGATCGATAATTAAGTAAAAATCATGATTCTTATTTTTATCTAATTCTGGCATCTCTTCTAGCAAGTACTGTTCATTGTCTATGTATGCTCTTGTAAAACCTTCTTTTAAATATTGCAAAGCAGTTTTCTTCAACGTCCCTTTTTGTCTTTCAATAATTGGGGACATAATCATTATTTTGCTGCCTTGTTTGAAATTTAAAACACGTTGAGTCATTTCTTCAATTGTTTGTTTAGTTAAAGGTTCATCAGAATCTGGGCAATATGGAATCCCAATTCTAGCATATAAAAGTCTTAAATAATCATAGATTTCTGTGACTGTTCCTACTGTAGATCTCGGATTATTTGACGTTGTTTTTTGATCAATACTAATAGAAGGAGAAAGTCCGTCAATGCGATCAACATCTGGTTTTTCAAAATTACCTAAAAATTGTCTTGCATAAGCTGATAAACTTTCCATATATCTTCTTTGACCTTCTTGATAAAGTGTATCGAAAGCTAGTGAAGATTTCCCACTTCCAGAAATACCAGTCATGACAACTAATTTATTTTTAGGAATATCTATATCTATATTTTGTAAATTATTTTCTCTTGCGCCAAATACTCTTATTTTATCATCCATTTATTTTCACCTTGAAGTCTTCTTCATTAAGCACTGTCACACCTAAATCATTCGCTTTTTTTAGCTTTGATCCAGCATCACTACCTGCTAAAACATAATCTGTTTTTTTACTTACTGATGAGCTTACATTACCACCAAGCTTTTCTATAATTGCTTGAGCATCATCTCTTGTATAATTATCAAGTTTACCTGTTAAAACAATCGTTTTTCCATTGAATTCATGATTAGATACGATATTTTGTTCATAAGACATGTTTAAACCCTGATTCATTAATTGTTGAATCAGATGTTTGTTTTCTGGTTTTTCAAAATATGCGATAATTGATTTCGCAATCATCTCGCCTATTTCATTTATTTCAACGAGTTGGTCATAAGATGCATTCATCAAGTCTTCGATGGTTGAATAATTAGACACTAAAACTTTAGCTACTTTCGAACCAACATGTTTTATACCTAATCCGAAGATTAATTTATCAAAACTTTGTTTTTTACTATCTTCAATAGCTTTTAATAATTTTTCAACTTTTTTATTTGCGAAACCAGGCAACCCTTTTAACTCATTTTCATAATTTTTAAGTGTATAAATATCTGAAATCGTGTTTAAAAAACCAAGTTCATGAAGTGTTTCAACAACTTTCTCACCTAGTGTATCAATATCCATTGCAACTCGAGATGAGAAATGGATAAGTTGATTAATATGTTTCCCCGGACAATTATCATTTGTGCAATAGTGGTCAGCCTCACCAGGTTTTCTAACTAAAGCTGATTGACATACTGGACAATTTTCAATCATAGTGAATGGTTCTTGATCTTTTCTTTGAGATAAATCCACTTCAATAACTTCAGGAATAATTTCTCCCGCTTTATGAACTCTGACCATATCTTTGATACGAATGTCTTTTGCAAGAATGTAGTCTTCGTTATGAAGTGTTGCGCGAGATACAGTTGATCCCGAAATAACAATAGGCTCTAATTCAGCAACAGGCGTTACTACACCAGTTCTTCCAATCTGAAAAGTGATGTCTTTCAGTAAGGTTACTGCGCTTTCAGCTTGAAATTTATATGCCGTTGCCCATTTGGGATGTTTAGCAGTATAGCCTATGGTTTCATGCAAATTAAATGCATTAATTTTTATAACGACACCATCGGTTTCGTAATTCATTTTTTTTCTTTGAAGATCATATTCATGAATATTTTCAATAAGATCTTCTATATTTTTTGAGACTTTAAAATAAGGATTTATTTTTAATCCCAAACTTTTAATAAATAATAATGCATCTTTTTGTGTACTAACAAACTTGTCTGCGTCAACTATCTGATATAAAAAGATATCTAAATTTCGCTTAGCTGCAACTTTAGAATCTAATTGTCTAATAGTTCCTGCAGCAGCATTTCTTGGATTCGCAAATAAAGGAAGATTTTGTTCTAGTCTCTCTTCGTTTAACTTATTAAAACTTTTATGTGGCATAAAGATTTCACCACGAACTTCAATGTTGATGTCTTCTTTCAATCTTAACGGTAAACTCTTAATAGTTTTTACGTTTTCGGAAATATCTTCTCCTACTTGGCCATTACCTCTTGTTGCAGCTCTTACAAATTTACCATTTTCATATAGAATACTTACCGCAAGGCCGTCTATTTTTAACTCCGAAATATAAGAAAAGTCGTTTGTTATTTTTCTTATTCTTTCATCAAATGCTCTTAACTCTTGTTCATTAAATACATTTGATAAGCTCATCATCGGTATTTGATGAGTTATTTTTTTAAAGCTATCTAAAACAACTCCGCCAACTTTATCGGTTGGAGAGTCATCTAACTTATATTCTGGATATTCTTCTTCAAGTTTTATCAACTCTTTTAAGTACTGATCATATTGATAATCAGTTATTGTTGGTTGATCAAGCGTATGATAATCGAAGTTAGCTTGATTGACGATATGTGTCAGTTCAATTATTCTTTGTTTTATATGCATAATGAAATCACCCATACATATTATAACATTAAATCAGTGATTTAAAATGAGTTTTGGCATGTAAACCACTTGTAAATAGAAGATATAATCTTCTAGGAATTTTTTTAGATTTAGATATATTTAAAATTTTAATCATTTGTAAAGTTTGCTTTTTATACCTGATTCTTTAATAAATAGACTTGGTTTTTGTCTTTGAAAGTAATCATTGTATTTTATATGTGTGAAAATCAAATGTTCTTTAGCTCTTGTGATTGCAACAAACATTAATCTTCTTTCTTCTTCGAGTAAAAGCTTTTGATGTGTATGCATTGAAGGAAAAGTATTGGATTCTAAACCTAGTATAATAACTGCATCAAATTCAAGCCCTTTAGCTTGATGAATAGATAACACATTTATATGATGTGAGTTGAGATTAGAATTTATTTCATGATAATAGTTAAACTCCTCGATTTTTAATAAATTAATTAAATGATAACACCTATGGTGTTGTCTATAAAGTATGGCTACTTCTTCAGGCCTAATGCCATCTTCAATCCATACTTTTATTTTATTTAAGACAAACTTTGACTCCTCATCTTGAGACATAAAAATATAGCTAGAAATGTTATTTGTATGTTTTTTATTTGGAATTAAATCTTTTTTATATGCTCTATAATTTCTTCTTATTAAGCGATTTGCATGATTAATTATTGTTGAGTTTGATCTGTAATTAACAATCAATTTCTCTACATATGCATGATAGTCTTTTACATATTGATTGATGATAGATGGATTAGCACCTCTAAATCGATAAATACTTTGATCAGGATCTCCAACACAAAGGCAATTTGCATTTTCATTGATAAGTTCTTTTAGTATTCGATATTGTAGTTCATTTGTATCTTGAAACTCATCTACAAATATGTAAGTAAATTTGTGTTCATTTGATAATTTGATATGTGCTAAATAATCTAACAATAAATCATCAAAATCTTTTAGTTGCTTATTGGATAAATACGTTTGATATGCATCATAGATCTTTGGTTTTCTCTTTTTAAAAAAACTATTTTTATAGATAGCAATCTCAAGTAATTCTTTTTTTGAAAAATCGTGATCCTCTTCGTTAAATATTTTGTAATTATACTTTGTTTGTCTTTTTAATTCTTGAAAACAAAACTGATGAAAAGTATGAATCCAAAGATCTGCTCTCCCAACTCTGTGTTTCATTTCATTAGTTGCTTTATTAGTGAATGTTAAAGCAAGAATTTCATCTATTTGTATACCTTGATCTAGTAGATATTTAATTCTCTCTATCACTACTCGAGTTTTTCCACTACCTGCACCAGCCAATAAAAAAAGAAAGCGTTCATTTGAATAAACAACTTTCTTTTGCATATCATTTAATTTCATATCATCACCTCATATGATAGTATGAGGTTTTTTGATTTATTGCTTTTTTATTTTTTTAATGGATGGATGACTTTCTAGGATTTGTTTAATGCCATGTGGCATCGCAAATGCAATTGTTGCAACCTCTCCCTCGATTGAAACAACAACACCTTTACCAAACACTTGATGATCAACATGATCACCTGTTTTTAATAGGTGGCTCTCATAATCGTAAGTTGGTTTATATTTTGGTTCTGGCATATCAAGTCTTGATTCTTTTATAAATCTTGAAGGATACCCGATTTTTATTTGGCCATAGACCATACGTCTTTCTGCATGTGTCATATAAAGTCTTTCTTTTGCTCGCGTAATACCAACATATGCGACTCTACGCTCTTCTTCTAACTCATACGTGCTCATCAGTGCGCGATCCCCTGGAAAAATGCCTTCTTCTAAAACAACCATAAAGACAGCTTTAAATTCTAGTCCTTTCACTTGATGATAAGTCGCAAGTTTGACATGATTATCTTCTGTCACATCTTGGTCAAGATCGGAATATAATGCAATTTGATCTAGTTGCTGATTAAGCTTTTCGTAAAAAAAACCTTCATAATAAACATCACCTCGTGTAAATACGGATTGAAGTTCTTTTAAGTTGTCGATTCTATATTCAGCTTGTTCAGTGTTTTCATCTTTCAACATTTGTGTATAGCCTGTCTTACTCATCAAAACTGGCATGATTTGATACAAATCTTCCATTTCATCAAAATCTTCTTTTAAGCTAATAATCATCTTTTTAAAATCAAGTAATGCCGATTTAGCTTGTGGTCTTAAATCAACATAGTCAATCGCTTCAAACATTGAAACACCTAATTGACCCGCTTTTTCTTCTAAGACTTGAATACTTTTTAGTCCAATAGATCTTTTAGGGACGTTAACGACTCTTTTAAAATAAAAGTCTTGATTACAATCATTGATTACTCTAATATATGCAAGTGCATCTTTGACTTCTTTTCGCTCATAAAAGGAGATGCCACCATATATGATATATGGTATACCTTCTTTAATCATTGCATCCTCAAAAAGTCTTGATAAAGCGTTATTCCTATAGAGAATTGCGACATCATTATATGTATAGCCTTGCATGATCAGTCTATTAATCTCATTAATTACATAGAATGTTTCTTGGTAATCTGATTGTGCTGTGTGATATACAATCGGAGTGCCTATACCTAAATCACTTTCTAGATTTTTTTGACTTGGTCTATTAAAATTTTTAGCGATAAGTTTATTTGCTGCTTTTAAAATAAAATTTGTTGACCGATAATTTTTATCTAAAATGATTTCTTCAGCATTAAAATCTTTTAAAAAATATTTACTGTTATTATAGTTTGCTCCTCTAAACCCATAAATAGATTGATCGGGATCTCCAACAACAAATAAATTTTTATGGACTTCCCCTAATACTTTTAAAATTTTATATTGTATGACATCTGTATCTTGGAATTCATCAACTAGTACATGATCAAATCCAGTTTGATATTTTAGTTTAATTCGTGGATATTCTTCTAGTAATTCTAAAGTGTATATCAATAAATCATCAAAATCTAATAACTGATTTTCTCTTAAATATGTTTGATATCCTTTATATATTTTTTCTTCTTCAGATCTCTCGAACTCTTCCATTCGATTACTCTTAAATAAGGATATTAAGTTCTTTAATGATTTTACTGAAAACATTTTTGTGTCTAATCCTAAACTTTTAATCACATCACTGACTATTTTTTTGCCATCATCTTCATCAATCACTGTAAATGAAGGTTTATATCCATAAGGTAGTTCTTGAATGTGTCTTCTCAAAATTTGAAGACCAAAAGCATGAAATGTGTATAACCAAACATCCATTGCGTGTGGTCCTGTCATATCAATAACTCTTTGCTTCATTTCTCTGGCAGCTTTATTTGTAAAGGTAACAGCTAATATCCTTTTAGGTTCAACACCTTGCATAATAAGGTATGCAATTTTTGCTGTCAAAGTTCTTGTTTTACCTGTTCCAGCTCCTGCCACAACAAAAAGCGGTCCATTGGGATGAATAACCGCTTCTAATTGTGATTCATTTAATGTTGCTAGCCAATTCATGGCTCACCAACTTTCTATTTATAACTGCTCTTAAGTGGCACAATCTCATTAAATACCAAATTGTCTTGTTTAGAATCATCGTCTACATTAAAATATCCATTTCTTACAAATTGATATTTATCTTGTGGTTTAGTATTTTTCAAAGCATGTTCAACGTAACCCTTTTTCACATGCCATGAATCGTCATTAAATCTTTCTAATAATGGTAAGTTTTTATCATCATTAATGAGTGGTTCAAAAAAATTAAACGTTGCAGGGATTGCATGAGAAGTTTCTACGAAGTGGATTGTTCCATTTGGTTTTCTTTCATCAAAACCACTTCCAGATTTAGTTTCTTTGTCATAAGTAGCTAGTACTTCAACGATTTTCCCATTTTCATCATACTTAACTTCATTAGCTTTAATAAAGTATGCGTGAAATAATCTTACTTCAATACCTAATGCTAATCTCTTATATTTTTTATTTGGTTTTTCTAATATAAAATCTTCTTCTTCAATAAAAATATGTCTTGAAAATGGAATATTTCTACTTCCATACTCGGGATGATCTTGATGATACTCTGATTCTATATATTCAATTTCATTTTCGGGATAATTAGTAATCGTTACTTTTAATGGATTAATAACTCCCATTGCTCTATAAGCTTTATCTTGAAGATCGTCTCTAACAGCTGCTTCAAGCATATCCGTTGAAACTGTAGAATTCACTTTTGATAATCCTGTTGATAAAATAAAATTTCTAATCGCTAGTGCAGTATAACCTCTTCTGCGCATGCCAGCTAGTGTTGGCATTCTAGGGTCGTCCCAGCCAATCACTTTCCCATCCTCAACGATTGCTCTCAAAAATCTTTTACTTAAAACTGCATTTTCAATATTTAATCTACCAAACTCGATTTGTCTTGGAATTTTAGGCATTTCAGTTTCACGAACTACCCAATCATATAAAGGTCTATGATCTTCAAATTCTAAAGAACATAAAGAGTGTGTGATGCCTTCGATTGCATCTTCTAGTGGATGGGCATAGTCATACATAGGATAAATGCACCATTTATCCTTCGTGTTATGGTGATATGCAAAACTAATGCGGTAGATGACTGGATCCCTCATATTCATATTAGGACTTTCCATATCAATTTTGGCACGTAGAACGCACTCGCCTTCTTTGAACTTTCCATCTTTCATATCTTGAAATAATTTTAAATTTTCATCAATGCTTCTATCTCTATATGGAGATTTATCACCTGGAGTATTTACATCTCCTCTAGTTTGAGCAATTTGATCAGCTGACTGTTGATCTACATATGCTAAACCTTTTTTAATTAAAACAATTGCTCGCTCATACATTTCATCAAAATAATCTGATGCATATAAGATTTGCTTAGGTTCATAGCCTAACCATCTAATATCTTTAATAATTGCATGAACATAACTTTCATCTTCTTTAACAGGATTTGTATCATCAAATCTTAGATTTGTATACCCACCATAAGCTTTTGCACTTTCAAAGTCTGTAACGATTGCTCGTGCATGCCCTATATGTAGATGCCCGTTTGGTTCTGGTGGAAATCTAGTGATGATTTCATCATGTTTTTTATTTTGTAAATCTGCTTCTATAATGGTTTTTATAAAGTTTGAATGATTTTCCATTTTTAACTCACCTCAAGTCCTCTTTATTATATGATAAAAACATGTAAACCTCAAGTTATTCAAACAAATTAAAAATCATTTTTTCTTAGCTTTTGTCGCAAAAAAGCAAGGTATATTTAATTCGTGTAATCTACCTTCTCCATTTGTATCATCATAGATATCTAAAATCTCAAGTCCAGCCTTTAATTGTGCTCCAATTTGTTCTTCTAGAGTGTGAGAAAACTGCATACCACTACCTGTTTTCATTGAATATTCGTATTGGTCTTGATTTTCAAGTGGATCGAATGGTAATCTGCCTATAATTTTAGTTTCAGTTTCTTCATCAACGATAAAATTAATGCCATTATCTAATCCTGATAAGAGAAGACCACCTTTTTTTAATACACGAGCACATTCTTTGAAAACGTGGTGAACATCTTTAACATAAACATTTGATACAGGGTGGAAAATTAAATCAAATGATTCATTTTCGAAAGGAAAACGATTTGTCATATCAGCTTTGATTATATTAATAGTATATCCTTCTCTTTGACTAACAATACTTTCACTTTTTAACTGTTCATCTGAAATATCCATTACCGTACAATTTGCTCCCAAGGCAGCAAATATAGGCATTTGTTGACCACCACCACTAGCAAGTCCTAATACCTTTAAATTTTTAAATGGCAAAAACCAATCTTTAGGAACATTTACTGTGGGTGTTAAAACAACTTCCCAATTATCTTTTTGTGCATTCTTATATGTATCATGATCAATTGGAATTCCCCATTTCCATCCCTCTTTTACCCATTTATCAATAGTCTTTGCGTTAACATTTACGTAATCCTTCTTCATAAAATCACCTCAGTTTATTATATTATAGTCTCAAATAAAGAAAAAAGCTTAATTGAATAATCAATTAAGCCTAGAAATTTATCTAATTTTTAAGGAAGCAATCCTAATATGTCGTCTAGAGAATACTCACTATTTTCAAATTCTGCCACCAATGCATCATAAACAGCTTGTTGTTCTTCATCATCTAATTCTTCAAATGTAGTTAAGAAGTCTTCTACAGCTTGTTCTGGGTCAGCTTCAGGATTTGTTATGCTCTCAAGAACATCATCGATAGCATCAGAAACTTCTACTGGAATATCGGGATTATCACTTACTGTGTCTAATACATCTTGAATAGTATCTTGAATGTCTTGTAATGGGATTGTTTGACTAAGCACAACATACATGCGGAGTCTGCTATTGACCATTTCTACACTTTCAATAGACATACCTGCTTGATTCATTTGTTGATCAAAATCTTTAATAACGATTTGACCATCAGAAATAATTCCTGAGTCGCCAAGCATTGTTAGAATATTGCCAATATGTTCATTTGTTAATGTGACTTCGCCAGCACTTAATTCATTCAAAGTAATCACTAAATCACTACCCACAATCGCAGGTGATGCATCAATTTTAATAATTGTAGCAAATTCATGCGTTGGATCAGCAATCTCAAATATACTTAATGGAATGTTTACTTTAAATTCAGTTCCATCCATAGTTACATAAGGAACATATGCATTCATTTGATAATCTTCAAATATAACAACTTCCTGTATGATACCAGGCGATACTTGTTGATCTCTTAACATATATTCTAAAACTCGGTTCAATGTGATTTGATCAAACTCAATATATGGGTTTGAAGTTGTTGTTAAGGTTGACAAAATTAACGCTGTTGCTTTAGATTCTAGCATCGATTGCATATCTGCATCATCTACGATTTTAGAAGCTTCATTTAAAACAAAGCGTGGTGTATCATCCTTTGTTTTACCTAATGCTAGACTTGTATCAAAACTACCTTCAGTAAAACCAATGTCTAATAATTCATTTTCATCAATAAAAGCCATTAATGAATTAATAAGCGCAGCTTGTTGTGGATTATCTTTAAGCTGTGCATCGACTACTGATTGAATATTAACCCTAATTTCTCTTTTATCTGGATCAAATGTTGCCATTCCATCTAATTGATTATTAATTGTTTCTTCTATATCGTTTCCTGTAATTTGAGTGATTCCCCAATTAGCGACACCAAATGCCCATTCAAGCGGGAAATTACCAATTGTTAATTTATCTAATGTTAAAACGATTTCTTCAGTTGATGCTTGAAGTTCAAACGTAATAAGTAATCTTGTTTTATACGTAAAATTAGAAACAAACGCATGGAGACCAGATTCTATTTCTATCTTATCATCTATAAATCTTACCCAACTGCCTTGATAACCGAATGAATCTTCCTTAATAACATAATTCTTAAGATCATCAGTCGCATTTTCATCTAAATATGATTCATTAATTGAAACAAATTGTTCTTTCAATAACAAATTTGCTTCTTTTTGTGCGATACCAAGTGTAATCATTGACTCGCTTGTACTACTTTCTAAAAATGTATCTACTTCTTCGGTAACCATATCAATTAATAATACTGTACTTCCCTCAGATGTAAACTCATCTACTGGAATATCAACACTTTTATACATAATACCTAGCGTCACTGCAGGAATTGCTATCATTGATAAAACCGGGAGAACTAAAATCTTAAATAAGAACTTCATTTTATCACCTCTTTATTGAGTATATAATATTACATTTAATACAAAATTACAATATGAACGCTTTGATATTCCAAGTTTAATTGAATTATATACCAATTATTCATTTTTTGATTATTTTCTTCCGATACTATTATAACATCTTTCTTTTTTATAAAAAACATGATAAAGTAAATTTAGAATTTATCGATAGGGGATTTAAAAATGAAAAAATGTATTATTTTCTACTCAAAAACTGGAAATACAAAAGAAGTAGCTCAAAAACTTAAAGGTTTTGACTTACTAGAAATTAAAGCTGAATCAGATGATCCTAATGTCCAATATCCTGTACTAACAGATATTCCTGATTTTAGTAATTATGATTATATTGTTTTTGCAACACCTGTTCACGGTTTTCAAATATCCAAAATTATGAAGTCATATCTTGACCAAGTTTCTAACTTTAGCGGTAAAACCATTGATTTATTTATTACTCACTTTTTCCCATTTGCTTGGATGGGTGGCAATGGTTCGCTTCGACAAATGAAAAAAATAATTGAGTCAAAACAAGGTGTTGTAAGATATATGACATCTGTAAATTGGAAGAGTAAAAAACGAGAGCATATTATAAATATGATGGTAGATGCTTATCATGAATAAAAGGTATAAAATCCTTATTGGTATCTCGATTGTCCTAATTGCGTTAGTTATAACTATAGTACTAGTCATCAATGAGATGAATGATGGCCTTGATGTTTTAACTGCTGAAGAAATTCCAACTGTAAATCTTTTGACTGTTGATGATGGAACATATTTGGGATCTTATAGTATTCCTCTAATTTCAGTGGAAGTTGAAGTAACAGTTGTTAATCATGAAATTACAGAAATTATAATTATTGAGCATAAAAATGGCCAAGGTGAAGATGGTGAAATGATTATCAATGACGTCATAGTTGAACAATCTATAGATATAGATTTCATTTCAGGTGCAACTTATAGTTCTAAAGCAATATTGCTTGCAATTGGTGATGCTTTGTCTTAATTTATGAAAAATAATAATACCCTATAGAAAGTCTCAAATATAGAGATTCTATAGGGTATTTTTTAATTATTCGTATGATAATCCATATCCATATGGAAATAAAATTAGTGATTCATCATATGCTTCACGATAACTTTGAATTCCAACTTGCTCAATTGATTTTGGCCATGTATATGAAAGTCTACCTGTAAAATTATAATCCCCAAAAACAACATCAGCTATACCATTACCACCCTCACTACCTGGTAGCCAAGCAGCAATGAAGCTATCGAAATATTCTAAGTATCCTTCTAATAACAACGGTCTACCACTGATTAAAATACCAATGACATTCTTTCCTTCAGCTTGTGCTTGTTGTGCTACTTTGAGTGAGTCTAGATTCGTAGGACTTGCTGTATGTGAGTTTAAAGTCAATTGAAAATTATCTCCCATACCTTCCGAATATGGTTTTTCTGATAAAACAACAATGACTGTTGATGCATCTTGAAAATTAGTTATACTTCCACCATTTAAAGTTGTCACTTTTTCAAAAGCATCTAAAATTGATGTTCCTACACCAATATTAGAAGCGGTATTTCCTTGCCAATGAGTTGTCCATCCGCCTGACATAAGTCCAACACTATCACTTGCTTCACCTGTAAGATAGATTGTTTGATTTTTATCAAGTGGTAATACTTGATTTTCATTTTTTAATAAAACTAGACTCTTTCTTACTGCTTCTCTGGCTAATGCTTCATGTTCATCATTATACAAATAAGATGGATCTAATCTTTTGAAAGGTTCGTCAAATAATCCTCGTTCTATTTTTACTTTTAAAATTCTAGAAACTGCATCATCTACTCTTTCCATAGATATCATATTCATGTTAACAGCTGCAACTATTGAATCTACTGCATCTTTCCATGAATATGGTTCCATGAGCATGTCAATACCTGCATTTATACTTTTAGTGACTTGATCAAGATAACTACCCTCTAATTGATGAATCGCATTCCAGTCACTAACTACAAACCCTTCAAAATCTAATTCCTCTTTCAATACAGTTGTAATCCAATATGTATTTTCATGCATTTTTTTACCTTGAATACTACTATATGAAATCATTACTGTATCAACACCAGCTTTTACAGCTTCTATATAAGGTGTAAGATGAATTTCTCTTAATTCTTGTTCGCTTAAATCTACATCACCTTGATCAACACCATTGGTTGTAGCTCCATCAGCGATATAATGTTTAGCAGTTGCACTCACACCATTTTCTTCAAACCCTTTAATCGCACTTTGAGTAAGTATTTCAAATATTTCAGGATGTTCACTATAGCCTTCATAAGTACGTCCCCAGCTAATATTTTGAACAATGCTTAAAGCAGGAGCAAAATTCCAATATATACCTGTTGTTAACATTTCTTTTGCAGTAGCCTTCGAAATATTATACACAAGTTCTGGATCATTAGCTGCTCCTAAACCAATATTGTGTGGAAAGATAGTTGCTCCATAAAGGTTGTTATGTCCGTGAATAGCATCTACTCCATATAAAATAGGAATTGATGCTCCACTGTTTAAGGCCGCTTCTTGATAAGCATAGACCATTTCATACCAAATATCTGCGTTATCATCAAATTGATTTGGATGAGATCCTCCACCACTTAAAATTGACCCTAATGGATAATTAGTTAGGTCTTCAGCTTTAATGCTTGAACGTTCAGCTTGAACCATTTGACTTGCTTTTTCGATTAATGACATGTTTTCTATGATCTCATTGATTCTTGTTTCTACATCTTCTTTTTCATCAATGACACATGAATCTTCCAAATTTTCATCATCACAATCGTTATCAATAGGTGGTTCTATTTGCGCTTTGCACCCTACTAAAGAGAGCACTAACAATAATATCAGTATTTTTTTCACTATCTCACGTACTTTCGTATTTTTTTTATAGTATAGCATTATAAAAGCTCAATTCCCATTGATAAGAATTGAGCATATCTATATTTTTATTCATTTTCCATCATATCAAATGGAATGGTTGATAATCCACTTAACAAGTAATTCGAATGAGCACCTTCTTTTTTGAACTGAAAATATGCTGCAACACCGATCATTGCTGCATTATCAGTACAATACTCCATCGAAGGTATTAATATCTCTTTATCTATTATTTCCGATTTAATTCTAGCTCTTAATCCTCTATTCGCTGCAACACCACCAGCTAGAATGACTTGTTTCACATCAAAGATGCTTGCTGCATGTTTTGTTTTATGAACTAAAACATCTAATACGCTTTCTTGGAATGATTTACACATATCATTAACTCTAATTGTTTCACCTTTTTGATTGGCATTATGAACTAAATTAATGACAGCACTTTTCAATCCTGAAAAACTAAAATTAAATGCTTCTTTATCTAAATAAGATCTTGGCAATGCATAGGTTTCACTTCCTTCAAGTGAAAGCTTATCTATAATAGGCCCGCCAGGATATGAAAGCCCTAATGTTCTTGCTACCTTATCATAAGCTTCTCCAACTGCATCATCTAAAGTAGTGCCCAACATCTTGATATCCATATGATCTTTAATATATAAAAGTTCAGTATGTCCACCACTTACTAAAAGCGCTAGTGCTGGAAACTTCATTTCATGTTCAATATTAGCTGCATAGATGTGACCTATTAAATGATTCACACCAATAATCTTTTTTTGATGTGCAAATGCAAATGCAGTTGCTGCATTAATGCCTACTAACAAGCTCCCAATTAAACCTGGACCTTGTGTAACTGCAACTAAATCTATGTCATCAATACTTAAATTTGATTTTTTGATTGCTTCATCAAAAACTCTTGTCATGTGAACAACATGGTTTCGTGATGCTATTTCAGGAACAACTCCACCAAACACTTTATGAATATCTATTTGTGATAACACAACATGACTCAAAACTTCTTTGCCATCTTTTACGATTGCCACACTTGTCTCATCACAACTGCTTTCTACTGCTAAAATGTTCACACTTTCACCTCTTTCACTAAGACGTAACCGTCTTCATTTTCATAATATTTCTTTCTAACATGAGAAAGTTTAAACCCAAATTTCTCATATACATATTGTGCTTTTTTATTGCTTTTTCTTACTTCTAAAGTAATTAAGTTTACCTTTTTATTTTCAAGTTCAGCTAGACAAAATGTTAATAGTTTTGTTCCTAAACCTTCGTTTTGAAAATCTGGATCAATTAGAAAATTCATCATTTCAGCTTGTTCATCATAAACTCTAAAACCAATATATCCAATAATGGATTTATTTTGTTCCAAAACAAAATAAAAACTATATGGATTATCAGTAAGTTCTTGGAGTAAAAATGATTCACCTAAAGAGTTTTTGAACACCTTTTTTTCTAACTTCGCGATATAAAAAATATCTTTAACTTCAGCTCTTCTGATCATGGTTTGTTTCTGCTTCAGTCCTTCTTAAATAATTTGGAACTAGATCATGGACATTTTCTACTAACACACTTTTTTCTATAATGTATTTAGGAGATACTAAAAAGCTTCGATCATCAATAAAAACCGTTGTCGCATTTTTATACACTTCTAATTGATATAAATCTTTTAAGTCTCTATATCCATCTTCTAAAATTACTTGATTTTGTTCATGAATTTCAGAAAAAACAAATCCTCTTCTCGCATCAATTAAAGCAGCAACTTTACCTTCATAACCGCTAGTCATGAAATATAAACTACTTATTGTTTTCAAAGGAATGTTTTTTGTATATGCTAACATCTTACCAACCATCACTGCAATTCTAAGCCCAGTATAGCTACCTGGTCCAATACCGATGATGATTTCGTCAATTTGATCAATGGTTAATCTATTTCTTGATAAAACTTGATCAATGCGATCTACTAGATATTTTGCATGATCTCTTTTAGCGATACGTATGCTAAAATCTGATAACATGTCATCTTTAGCAAATCCAACAAACATAACATTTGTTGATACATCAAATAATAATCGTCTTTTCATATGTATTCCACCGCTCTTTTACATGGATATCCAACACAATCAAAAAGAAACTCTCTTTTAGAGTCTGTAATTTTTTTAATTTTAATGATCAAATAATCGTTAGGTAAAAACTCTTCGACTTTAAATGGCCACTCAACAACTACAAGACCTTGACCGTCAATGTATTCTTCTAAATCAAAATCTGATCCTACTTCAGACAAACGATATAAGTCTAGATGATATAATGTTCTTCTTTTATCTTTACTATCATATTTTTTTAAAATAGTGTATGTTGGACTATTAACAATTTGCTCAATACCTAAGCCTCTGGCAATGCCTTGTGTTAAAGTTGTTTTTCCTGATCCCATTTCTCCATCTAGTAAAATAACAACGTGATGTTCTTCTTTTAATAGTAAACCAATCTCATATCCTAAGTTTTTTGTTTCTTCTGCTGAGTTTGTAATCTTTTTTTTCATAATACTCCTACTTTAATATATCTTCGTATCCTTTTTTGCCAAGAAGTGCAAACATGTTTTTCTTGTACGCCTCAACACCTGGTTGATTAAAAGGATTTACTTCAATCAAATATGCACTCATTGCACAAGCTTTTTCAAAGAAGTAAACCAAATATCCAAATGTATAACTATCAAATGATGGTATGTTTAATAACATATTTGGAACTAGTCCATCGTTATGTGCCATCATCGTACCCTTAAGTGCTTGTTTGTTTACATATGATAATGTTTTCCCAGCAAGATAGTTTAATTCGTCTAAATCATCCTTTGTTTCAGGAATAACTGTATCTACATCTATGTTTTCGACTTGAATTACTGTTTCAAATAAATGGCGTTCGCCTTCTTGAATATATTGTCCTAATGAATGAAGATCAGTTGAAAAACCGGCACTTGCTACAAATAAGCCTTTATGATCTTTTCCTTCAGATTCACCGTAGAGTTGTTTCCACCATTCATTTAAATATAATAAATTAGGTTCATACCCTACTAGCATTTCGATTTTATATCCTTGTTTATATAATAAATATCTAGTCGCTGCATATAAATATGCTTCATTTTTTGATAAGTCTGGATTAGAAAATCTTATTTGTGCATCTTTAGCACCTTCTAGCATTTTCTTAACATCAAGTCCATCAGCTGCAAGTGGCAATAATCCCACTGGAGTTAATACACTAAATCTTCCACCGATATCATCAGGAATCACAAACATCTCATATCCGTTAGATTTACTTAATGAGTATAATGCTCCTTTTTGCTTATCAGTTGTTGCGTAAATTCTTGATTTTGCTTCTAAAACGCCAACTTGTTCTTCAAGTAAGCTTTTTAAAACTCTAAATGCAATTGCTGGTTCTGTTGTTGTACCTGATTTTGATATCACATTTATACTAAATCTTTTTTCTTTTAAATAAGTTACTAAATGGTTTAAATAGCTTCCTGACATTTGATGACCGGCAAATACAATTTCTAATTGTTTATCTTTAAAAGGCACTTTTAAAAACTCGAGACCGGCTTTAGCTCCTAAATAAGAACCACCTATTCCAATAACAACTAGTACATCACTGTCATTTTTAATTTTATCAGCTGATAACAATACTCTTTTAAATTCATCTTTGTCATAATTAGAAGGTAGGTCTAGCCACCCTAAAAAATCATTGCCTAATCCAGTTTTATTATGGATCATCTCATGAATTTCATTAACTCTTTCTTGTAATTTTTCTGGTTGCTCGCTCAAAAATGAGCGTGCGTCATTAAGCACTATATCTATATGTGCCATCATAAAACACCTCTATTTCTTTGTTTTTTCTATCCAAAACGGTAACGCTTTGTAAAGTGATTGGAATCCAATTGTAATTTTTACCATCTTTTGTATTCTTGGATGGATGGGATTAGCCTGTTTATAACTTAGTTTTAAACGTTTTTGTTCATCATCGACTTCTAAAACTGTCGCTTCAATTTCATCTCCAACACACAAAATATCTTCTATAGAAGAGACATATTGATCAGATACTTCAGAGATATGAATTAAACCCACATAATCATCATATGATACAAAAACACCATAAGGCTGTATACCTGTAATCTTACATACGATATTATCATTAATTTTCATATCAAAAACCTCGTTGTTATTATATCATATTTAATAAAAACAATTGTATTTTAGCGATTTTGAAAATTGTGAAAATGTTTTTATTTATGAATATAAATGGTTTAAACGCGATTTTTACAAAATAAAAGGCTCAAAGAGCCTTAAATATTATTCGTATGCTAAATATATGCCTAGTCCACCTAATCCAACATGAGCGGATATAACTGGTGAGATAATACCAGTAATTTTTACATGAACTTTATCCCCCAATTGATAAATCTCATGTTCTAGTTGTTTTGCTTCAGTTGATCGATCAACATAAGCAATTCTAACCACAACGTCTTTGCCATATTCTAACAATGATTCAACTTGTTTAATCAAATACAACATAACATTATTAAAATTTCTTGCTTTATGTTCGACGTCTAAGACGCCTCGTCTAAATCTTAATATAGGTTTAATCTTTAACATGTTGCCAATCATTGCAGACATTTTGCTTAATCTACCATTTAAATAAAGTGTTTGTAAGTTATCAACAGTAAACACTAGTGAGCCTTGATCTTTGAGTTGATCTAAATAACTAACTGCTTCACTTGCGGTGTGTCCCTCATTTAAATACTCAAGAATCTTTTCAGCTAAATATCCAGAACCATTAATTGTCGATTCAGTATCAATTACAATAACTTTATCACTATCAAGTATAGTTTTTGCTAGTGTTGCACTATTAAGTGTCCCGCTTAAAGATTTCGATAATGTTAAGCAAAGTACTTCATCATAATTTTCTAATTGTTCTTCGAATGCTTTTTTAAAAGTATCTGGTGACGGTTGAGATGTTTTTACTTGTTTCTTGTCTTGTAAAGCTTTTACAACTAAGTTTGGATCAATTTTTCCATCTACATACTCCTCTGAACCAATGATCACTTTTAATGGCGCAACTGAAATATGTTCCGATTTAACCAATTTTTCGTCTAGTCCGAATGTTGAATCAACCACTAAACCAACTTTTCTTGTCATATATATTCCTCCATTTTTTATCAAAAAGACGGTCTCAAAGACCGCCTGTTTTTTTAATCAACTGTAACAACAGCAATAATGCCAGGCACGTTTTCTAATAACATGGTTTCGATACCTTGCTTTAATGTAACATCAAGTGCCACGCAACCATCGCATGCCCCCATCATTTTTACATAAACGATACCATCTTCAACATTAATGATTTCTATGTCTCCACCATCACGTTGCAAATACGGTCTTACTTTATGAATTAAGTCATGAACTTGTTTTGTAGTTTCATCCATATTTATTCACCTCTTTAACATATTAAGTATATAACAATATGCGAGAAGTTGCAATGAATTTAATCATTATTTTTTATACGCTTTAAAATGTAATAGCCACAATTAAAATTACAAGACTCACTTAAGTAATCCGGTATTCTTTTATACCCGTTTGGACTTTTAGGATCTGAATTAAAACCTTTTAGTCTAAGCTTTTCTGAAGACATGTCTCCTACTAAATATGTATATCTGTCAAATGCGACATCAACATATCTTTCAATAAATAGTTGTAGGTCAAATGCTTCTTTATAATCTTTTATTAGTTCAAAATTTCCAATTTCTGTTTCTATCAACATAATTACTCCTTCTTTAATAAGACAACTGCTTCAGCTGCCATTGCTTTTTCATTGCCTATAGCATCCATGTGCTCATAAGTTGTAGCTTTTATACTTAAATCTTCTAATTTAATAGATAGTTTAGAAGCTATATTTTCTCTCATTTTATTAATATATGAACTTAGTTTAGGCGTTTGTGCATAAATGGTTGCATCTATATTATTAATGATATATCCTGCATGCTTAATCTTTTGATATACATTTTGTAATAAGATCATTGATGAAATATTCTTATATCTATCATCGGTATCTGGAAAATGTGTGCCTAAATCTCCTAGTGCTAATGCACCTAGCATTGCCTCTGAAATTGCATGTAACAAAACATCTGCATCACTATGTCCAACTAGTCCTTTTTCATGTTCTATTTCAATGCCACCTAATATTAATTTTCTATCTTCTTTTAATTGATGAAGATCAAAACTGTGACCAATACGCATACTTTTTACACCTTCTAATTGTGTTTTTAGATTAATGAAATCATTAAAATATGTCATTTTAGGATTAGGCTCTTCATTAATAATAACATGGATATGTTGTTCTGGATAAAATGACTGATATAAACTGATATCATCATCAAATGAAGCATTGTTTCTAATATAAGCATATCTTATCTTTTCAGTTAAAAAAGCTTGCGGTGTTTGTGCTAATATATGCTGATTGCGATCTAATGACTTTAATAGGTTTTTATCATAATATTTTAAAGCAGAAACAACTGGTTCAGCTAATATTACCGCATCATGCATTTCTAATGCTTTTTCGATATTATTAATAGCTTTAACTGAGATAAGCGGTCTAGCTGCATCATGAATATATACATAAGGAGTAGTTACTTCTTTTAGTCCTTTTTGTACACTCTCACTTCTGGTTTTTCCACCAATAACTATTTTAACTCTATGATCCACATAATCCATGATTTCATTCATATCAGATTTAGATACAACTAAGCAAATATTAAATCCTGCTGCTTGAAATGCTTCAACACTATACATGAATAATGGTTTGTTATTAACTTTAAATAGCACTTTAGATTCCTTTAATTCTGATCTGCTTCCTGTGCCTGCAGCAACAATTAAAGCTGTGTTCATAATGACCCCTTTATGTATTCATCTAGTTTTTGGTCAAGAGGTGTTGTTTCTATTTCATCTACTTCTTGAAAATCATATATGACGCCTAGTTTGTATTTAATTTTATGGTCTTTGATATATCGATCATAATATCCTTTGCCATAACCAACTCTTGAGTTATTTTTTGATATAGCCAATGCTGGTACAATCATTAAGTCGATTGTATCTTGATACAATGTTTCTTCTGTAGATGGCTCTGATATACCAAAACTACTTTTTATCCATTTCATATTTTTATGATAAACATAAAATTCCATATTAGATTGATGAACTCTAGGAAATAAAAATGTCTTATCTATCTCTAGAAGTTCAGTTAAGTCTATTTCGTCAGATATTGGATGAAAAATTGAAACAGTTTTTGCGTTTATAAAATGAGGGTGGTTTCTTATTTGAGTCAAAATTGATTGATCTCTATTTTGTTTTTCTACAAGGCTTTGATTTCTACGCATTAAAATCATCTTGTTTCTAATCTCTCTTTTTTTCATGAAACGATATCCTTGTAATAGCATCCATGAGATGAAAATTGTGGGTTTAATGAAATTCTTAATGCTTGATATGCAGCTTGATATAACTGATGTTCATCATGTGCATCGCTTCCACCTATTGCAATGCCTGCAAAGACTTCTAGAGTTTCAGTAATAGAACCATATTGCATATTTAAGTTTAAGAAAGTTGGATTTGATTTTATCCCATTAGATAATATTTCCATTTTTCTTGGATCTGTAATTGTAATTGCGAATTCAATACCAGTAACCCTAAACAAATCGCCAGATTCAGATACAAATGAAGACTTCATTTTTTTAATGTATTCTGCCATAAGCATATTACCTACTTCACGACCATGATCCTCATTAATTTTAGGTATATTTTGAAGTCTAAAGACAACAAGCTGAAAATATCGGTTGTCATTGAATAACTTGTGCATGTGTGCAATAAATTCGTTTCTATCTTGTAATAAATCCAGAATGTCAATATGACTTGCTTGAAAATGCTTAGTTTGCATCGGATTAAGTGTTCCCATTATAATAGCGCTATGTGTATCTTCAAAAAGTCTTTTCCCTTTTTCTTTAAACCACACATATCTACCATTTACTTTTATTCTATACGACGTTTGGTATTGAGTTTTATTAATTGTTAAATCGCCCAATATAGCCAAATATTTCTTTAAATCTTCTGATTCTATGAGTCTTCTAAAATCGGTTAAATCTAATAAATTGCTAGGTAAATTTAGAGCAGATACTAAACTATCTGAAGCCCAAATTGTTCTTTCATCTAGGTCTATATAAAACAATCCTTCTTCACTTAATTCAAGAGTTGCAATAAATTTATGTCTTATGCTTTCTAGTTCTGTATTTCTTTCGTTTAATTCTTTTTCAACTGCTAGCAAGTCAAAGTCTGTTTTCTTTTCACCAACACAAATTCTTCCTTTATACTTTCCAAATGAGAATACTGGTTGCATAACTAAATGCAATAATATAGGGTTGCCGGATTCATTTAGAAACTGTAGCTCTTGTACTTCAGAATCGTTTGGTTTTGCATTTTCCCGATAATTCAAATATAAATTTTCTAATTGTCTATTGTTTATGTCAACACCATTTAGTTTTGTAAATCTAATTGTCTTATTAAATATAGTAAATAGTTTCTTTCCAATTAAATCTTCTTTATCCATACCAAGTTCTTGTAATAAACTTTGTGAAATATCTTTAATTTTTTCTTTTTTATCAACTACATAATATGCATTCCATCTACTGTTTTTTATAGATTTCACAAATAGTTGATAGTGATTTGCTTTAAGTGCTGCTGTTTTAAATGCTTGATATAGAACAAGCAAGAATATTAAATAAACAAAGAAATTAAATCCGATATATATAATTGTGTATAATTCATTTTGTAAGATGATGCTATGATACATAACAAAAACCATCACAGCGATGGCTATGTTTAAAAAAGATACAATTAATCTGTTTTTTAGTACTTTCTCACTTTGTATCGATTGCATAACAATAAGTACCAAAGTAAATATAGAAATAATCAGAGGGTAAATCGGGTGTTGCAAAAGATCTTGTAACATATGATTAATTACCAACCGTAGTATGGCTTAGCATACATAAAGAATACAATAATCAATGTGATAATGAATGTTACTAAAACGCACAAAAATGGACGTTTGCTAAAAAAGTTTGTTATTTTCTCTGATACATTTCTATTCGATATAATTTTAAATGGTTCAATAAAAAACAATAAAAATTTCTTCATGTGAACCTCCTTATTTCATAAACATATTTAGGTATTCTAAAAGTTTATCACGATCATTCATTTTTAATAAAATACCTTCAATAGCAACAGATATGTTACCTGTTTCTTCTGACACTAAAATTGTTAAACTATCTGTAATCTCACTAATACCTAACCCAGCACGATGACGAGAACCCATTGTTTTATCATAATTTTGGTTATCTGATAAAACAAAGTATGCCCCAGCACATAAAATTTGATCTCCTCTTATGATAACTGCTCCATCATGAAGCGGTGTGTTTGGAATAAATATGTTAATTAATAATTCTTTTGAAACTTCACTATTCATCATAATAGCTCTTTCAGCATATTGATCTAGTGTATTATGTTTTTCAACAGTGATGAGTGCACCAATTTGTTGTGAGGCTAATACCATCACAGCATCTACGATGTGTTGCTTTGTTCTTTCAGAGCCCATTTCAAAATCATCTCTGACTTTTTCTTGTTTCCAAATGATCTCAAGTGATCTTCTTAAATCAGGCGCCATGATAATGATGATAATAATTGGAAGCCAACCAACAATATAGCCTAATATGGATGAACTGGCAAGAATGTCTGCTATACCAATTAAATAATAGGCAATGTAGATGACTAATACTGATAAAACAACACTAAATATTCTTTTATTATTGATTAGAAATTTAAATAGAAAAAATACTAACACCCATATGATGTAAAAGTCTACGATAAATTTCCAGATTGGTTGTCCTAAAATCATAATATCAGCTCTCCTTTTAACTATTTTAATTATAACACAATCTATCGATGGTTTAAATGGATAAAAAATACCAAAGAGCATGGATTTAGCCCTTTGGTATTTTATTTATAAATATGCTTGAATTTTTTTAGATAATCCGTCAATTTCTTTGAGAGATATGCTGCATAATGCTATTCTAATTCCATTTTCCATTGGAACTACAAATATACCGTCCTCTGATAGTTTTTCATAAACTTCCATAGGTTTATCTGTCAATACAATTACGTAGAATCCCGATTTAAATGGATATGTTTTTAATCCTAATTGGTTAGCTTGTGATATGAATAATTCGCTTCTCTTTGCGACAATATCTTTAATATGATTTAAATCTTTAGAAAATAATTTGTAATTATCTGTTTTAGAAAAGTGATTTAAAAGTTCAATAGAAATAGTTGGTGTAGCTGACCATGACCCTCTAGCTTCGTTTACAAATCTAGGTCTAAATTGATCAATATGTTTTTTTGATTTCGTTAAACCGATTGCTGCACCTAATCTTAGCCCATAGACACCAAATGTTTTTGAACCACTGAATGCTAATATGGTCATGACATGCTCTTTGAGTTTTAGAAGTTCTAACATTTTTATTCTATTATCTTCTTCACTTGTATATTCTAGATATGCGACATCATATAAAAATATAATATCATTTTGTTCATATTTATTTAATATGTCAATAATTCTTGTGAACTCATAATGTGATAATGTATATCCTGTTGGATTATGACACGGATCGTTAACAATAACAATGATTTGTTTTTGTATGTCACATAATTTATTTAATGATGCATCAAAACTATCTAAATCAAAACCATTATCTTTAAACATATTATGTTCATAAATTTTTAAATGTGCACGATCTGCAAATCTATCATATTGCCATCTTATGTTTGATACAAAGATATAATCATTTGGTTTTGAATACACGGAGAATGTCGATGCTATTGCACCACTTCCTCCTGGTGTCGCACATGCATCAACGAACATTTCTTCTCTGATTTGTTTTTCATACTTACCAAAAGTCCACCTAATAACATTGTCTTTAAACTCTTTCCCCCCATCTACTGCTGGATATGGCATTACGCTCATATCTGGTAGTTCCCTTAACGCTTTAGATACTGAAGGCATCCCTCCAATTTTTCTCTCTTCATCAAAAAACATACCAATAGATGCGTTAATTACATTTGGATTTGTCTTTTGGGCTTCTAAAGCATTTTTTGATATTTGTAGAATATCAATTGCCATCTCAATTCACCTCTTCTTTATTTTAATTATATATGAAATCGTCTAAAAATTGGTCAAAAACATAAAGCCAGTGTTGTTTTATGTTTTTTGTAACTAGTTGAATATGTACATGTCCCTTAAAATAACTAAGTCTTACTGGTGCAGTTTTAAAGTTTTCTGCTTTATCAAATAATTTTTTGCCATCAATTGTTGATGAGGCTTCCATAGATAGAACAAGTGTTGTTTGATATAATTCTACCATTGTTTTATGTGCTCCCATTTTTGATGACAATTTCTTGTATAATTTCTCATACATATATAAAAGTAAATCCGCATCTAGTTCCCCAAAACGATCAACTAATTCTAACTTTAAATCATTGACATCCTCTAGTCGATTTAACTCACTTATACGTTTGTGTATTTCGATTCTTGCACTATCATGATTTACATAATTAGGATCCACATGTCTAGCTGCATATATTTCATCAATTTGAGTAGATTTTGGTTTATCAAGAGATTCTCCAGTAATAGCTTCTTCTAATAGTTTCATATATAGTTCTATACCAACACTATCAATAAATCCAGATTGCTCAGCACCCAAAATATCCCCCGCACCTCTAATTGATAAATCTCTCATCGCAATCTTATATCCACTACCGAGTGCTGTGAAATCTTGAATTGCTGATAGTCGCTTTTTCGCTTCATCGTTTATATCTTTAAATTGATCGTATAGTAAATATGCATAAGCGATGCGATCAGATCTTCCTACTCTACCTCTAATTTGGTAGAGTTGTGATAATCCGAGTTTATCAGCATCATGAATGATTAATGTATTTGTATTAGGTATGTCAACACCTGTTTCAATAATTGTTGTTGAAACCAATATATCATATTGATGATCAATAAAATCTGAAATAACCGATTCTAATCCTTCTCGGTTCATTTTTCCGTGAGCATAAGTGATTCTAGCTTCTGGAACTAAATTTTGTAATCTTTTTACCATACCCTCTATCCCTTTAACTTGATTAAATAGGTAAAAGACTTGTCCACCTCTTGCAAGTTCTCTTGTGATTGCTTCTTTGACTAAAGCATCTTGTCTTTCAACTACATAAGTTTGTACTGGATAACGATTCATTGGTGGTGTTTCAATCATAGATAAATCTTTTAAACCCATTAAAGACATTTGTAAAGTTCTTGGAATCGGAGTTGCAGATAAGGTTAGTGTATCAACATTATGTTTTATTTCTCTAATTTTTTCTTTATGTTCAACACCAAAGCGTTGTTCTTCATCAATAATAAGTAATCCTAAGTCTTTGTATTTAATATCACCGGATAGTAAACGGTGTGTTCCAATCACTACATCTATATAACCTTTACTTAATTTTTCAATGACCTGTTTTTGTTGCTTTGCAGTAACAAATCTACTTAGGAGTGCGACATTAGCACCGTATTTATCAAAGCGCTCTTTAAACGTATAAAAATGTTGACGAGCAAGGATTGTTGTAGGTACCAAGTATAATACTTGTTTTTGATTTAAAACAGCTTTAAAAGCTGCACGTAATGCGACTTCAGTTTTTCCAAATCCAACATCTCCACAAATTAAACGATCCATTGGTTTATTTTCTTGCATGTCATGTTTAGTTTCAATGATTGCTCTTTGTTGATCTCTAGTCGTTTCAAATTTAAAGTCTCTTTCGAAAGCTTCCATCATATCGTTATCTTTAGAGTACGCAAACCCTACAGCTTGATCTCTAATCGCATATAACTTAATTAAACGATCGCTTAAGTCTTTGATACGCATTCTTACGCTTGCTTTTGTCTTACTCCAGGTTTTGCCACCCATTTTTGATAGTTTAGGTCTTTGTCCTTCATAACTACTATATTTAAGTACCATATCAATTTGGTCCATAGGAACATATAGTGACTCGTCATTTGCATAAATGATTTGAAGGTAATCTCTTTTTTCTGAACTAAGCTCCATTGTTTTTAGACCAACATATTGTCCAATACCATAATCATAATGAACAACATAATCTCCAACGGATAAATCATCAATCTGTCTGATTTTTGTTGATTGGTTAAGAACACTACGATATCTAATCGCAGGTCTCATTTTATAGGAAAATATTTCTGACTCATCTAAAATAATGACTTTATCTTTATGAGAGATAAATGAACCATAGCTGGAAATATCAAGTAAGAAAATTCCAGTTATATCTTTTATTTGTCTTTCATAAGATAAGTTTTTACTATGTAGAAATGATTTCATTTCATCAAAATAATGTTTAGTTTTAAGGCACAAAAATATTTTGTATTTGCCTATATAATCAAATATATCGGTATAAAACAATTGCATATTTGATTGATAAGTATTAGTTGCTTGTATATTTAGATTGTATCCCTCATTATTCGATATACCAAAGTTGTCAATTTCTATGTGTTTTATTGTTAGCATTTCTGATAAAGTCAATCGATAGGCTATCGATAAAAAAGCTCGACCACTCATCGTTACAGCATATGTTTCTAAATCATTTTTTATATGTTCATCATTGACTTTCATTTTATGAGTATCTATCATAAATATTTCATGTTCAGTTGAAAAGTCAATAAGTGTGGTTTTTTCTTGATTAAAAAACGGGATATATATATTTAATCCATCTAGTTTTTGTCTTAACTCTAAATTCTCAATATCTTGATTAAATTTATCTGACTCCCTTTCAGATAAATCAAATGCATCAAAGTGTTTTCTAATATTTGATATTGCTTTAGTTTTCATTTGATCAGTATAGAATAATTCGTGTATTGGAGCGATTTCCACTTGATCTACTTCAGCAAAACTCCTTTGATCTTCAACTTTAAATACTTTGATTTGTTCCAATATATCATCAAAAAAATCTAGTCTAAATGGATGCTCATTATTCAAAGGAAAAATATCTAAGATATGTCCTCTTAAAGAAAACTCGCCAGGATTTTCAACAGTAAATGCTCTTTCGTATCCACTATAAACTAAAAATGTAACTAAATCCTCTATATGATAATTTTTATCTTTATTAAGCCTTTTCGCAGCATTTCTATAATCTTTAGGGGTAAGTTGTCTTTGACTCATGCCTTGGGTTGTAGTTACTACAATAAAAGGTTTATCAGTCATAAGTTGATTTAATGTATATAATCTTTCACTTTTAAACTCAGGAGATCCAAGAGCCATCATTGATGTTAGTGTTTCATCCGCTGGATAAAACAAAACTTGCTCAGGATCATTTATGTTTGCTAGCGTATCATAATATTTTTGTGCTTCATATAAGTTGGGTGTAACAACAAAAACAGTTTTATTTATCGTCAAAAACCTTTTAGAAATTAAATAACAATTGTAGCTATCTGTTGATGATTTTAAATATACTGTTTTTTGATTTTGATTTAATAATTGTAATAACTGTTCATCAAGTTTAATTACATCAAGCATGAGTATCCTCCAGAAGTAAAAACCCCAAACTTATGTTTGGGTGTTAAATGCTGTCATAATATCAGTAAATGGAACACCTTTAATAAATTGATTGATAATGTCTTTTGATTTTTCAATCGCAATTGCTATATCTATCATCTCTTGCTTGCCAAATTGACTTAAGACATAATGATCAAGTGCCATATTGGAATTATTGCTTACACCTATACGCACGCGTTTAAATTCATTAGTGTGACATAATCCGATGATATTCTTAAGCCCATTATGTCCACCATGGCCACCAAATGCTCTTAATCTTAATCTTCCTGTATCTAAGTTGATGTCATCAACAAATACGATAATATCTTCTATCTCTATATCATAATATTTCATTATTTTTATAATAGCTTCACCAGAAAGATTCATATAAGTGGATGGCTTTAGAAACATCACTTTTTCTTGATAAATGTTTCCCATAAAAACTTCAGCATTAAATTTACTGTCATATTTAAATGTTTGTTTTAAATCATTTGCATATTGATCTAAAACCATGAAACCCACATTATGTCTTGTTTGTTGGTATTTAATCCCTGGGTTTCCTAATCCGATAATTAATTTCACTCTTTATCATCCTTGTGTGTGATTCGATCAAATATTTGACTGATAGGTTCATCATTAACGATATGGAGAATTGATTGTCCTAATAATGGTCCTATTGAAAGTTGAGTTACCTTATGTGACTTACACTCACTATTTAACTCTATTGTATCTGTTACTACGACTTCTTTTATAACTGATTCTTCAAGTCTACATACTGCGTTATTAGAAAATACTGCATGTGTTGCTGCTGCATATACTTCTAAAGCTCCAGCATCTAATAGTGCTTGTGCTCCTGCAACTAGTGTACCTGCAGTGTCGATAATATCATCAACCATGATTGCGATTTTACCCTCAACATCACCAATGATATTTTGTACTTCTGCTTGATTAGGAGCTGGTCTTCTTTTATCTATGATAGCTAATGGAGAATTAAATATTTTTGCAAACATTCTAGCTCTAGTTACACCTCCATGATCTGGAGATACAACAACTACATTATCTAATTTCTTGTTGTAAAGAAAATAATCTGCTAGAAGTGGCGCTGCTGGAAAATTATCAATTGGTTTATCAAAGAAACCTTGAATTTGAGCTGCATGTAAGTCAATTGATATAACACGATCAACACCAGCAACTTGTAGCATATCTGCAACCAGTTTAGCTGTAATTGGTTGGCGAGATTTTGATTTTCTGTCTTGTCTTGAATAACCATAATATGGCATGATAACTGTTACCGACTTAGCAGATGCTCTTTTGAGTGCATCTGAGAAAATAAGTAATTCCATTAAATGTTCATTAGCTGGTGATGAAGTCGATTGAATCACGAAAACATGATGCCCTCTAACGCTCTCTTCAATATTAATAGATATTTCACCATCTGCAAATTTTACAACATCAACTTTAGATATTTCAATACCTGATGATGCTGAAATTTCTTCTGCAAGTGCTTTGTTTGAACTCAAAGCAAATAATTTGATTTTCTTACCGTAAACAATGGACATGGATTACACCTCTTTATTGATTTCAATTCTATTATACATGATTTAGGCCTATATTTTTAGTCATTTTATTATAAAATACTGAAATAATGTATGAATGTTTTTTTGTTTCACAGTACTGAAAGATAAATAAGTGAGATAAAAAGAAAAGTCACTAAAAAGTGACTGTCCTAAGGCTTTTGATTAAGATGTCTCAATTAATTCCATTCTCATCCATTTTTTTCTAGACCATCTAATTGTCATTGATAATCCTCTAAAGATTTCATCCATAGATAAAGCTAAAAATACACCTATAATACCTAGTTCTAATCTGATAGCGAATATGTATGTAAATAACACAGCTATACCAAACATAGAGATAACCGCCATGACAACAGGAAAGATGGTATCTCCAGCTGAACGAAGAGCTGCAATAAAAATCATGTTCATTGATCTTCCAATTTCAATAATAATCGCAAGATACAAAACATTTCTGATCATAGTTACTATTTCAGGATCATCTGTAAAAAGATTTATCAGAGGATACGCAAATATATTTAATAAACCCGTTATAATAACAATCATTATTAAGGCTATCTTAAATGTTTTAAATGTATGTTTAAGTGCTGGTTCAGGATTTCTTTCTCCTATATAGTATCCGACAATGATCGAATTTCCGCTTGCGACTGCAAAAGTGAATATAAATACATAAGATAGAATTAGCATGATATAGGATTGTGCAATAACTGCCTCAGGGCTAATCTGATTTACAAAAAATAAAATTAAAACTTGAGCTATATTATACATCACGTTTTCTGTGGCAGCTGGAATACCTACATAAAGTATTTTTTTAAGTTGTGTGATATATAATCTGATTTTATGCAACTTAATTTTTAATATTTTATATGCAAATATAATTAACAAAACAACCATCACAATTCTTGCAACAAGTGTTCCAATTGCTGCGCCGTGTACGCCTAGAGAAGGTGCTCCAAATAATCCATAAATCAATACAGCATTAATGATTATATTCACTAAGTTTCCTACCCCCATAATAATCATCACAACTTTTGGGTGTGAAAAACTTCTAAAAGCAGTTGATAATCCAACTCGAATAGATACAAAAACTAAAGAAAATCCGACAATGCGTATATAGGTAGTTGAATCCTCTATAAATACTGCATCAGTTCCAATTAGAGTGATAAATTCACGTCCAAACAACATGACAAATCCTGATAATAAAACACCTAATATTAAATTTCCAAATACACCTGTAACAACTGTATCTTTAGCTTTTTGTTCTTGGTTCGCCCCTAGATATTGAGCAGATACAACGCCGATACCAAGTGCTAAAACATTAACAACTATAGCAAATAAAAATAAAATACGATTAGACACTCCAACACTACCTACAGCAGTATCTGAGTAGTTCGATAACATTATTGTATCTACTGTTCCTAAAAGTGTAAAAAACAATAGTTCTATGAATATTGGCCATGATAGTTTATATATATTTTTTTCTAATTTTTTCATAAAAATCACCTATTTTCCAAAGTATTATATCACTTATTCTTTAGAAAATGACATTATCGAATATAAAAACGATTTCATAATAAAAATACCGCTACAAAGGTGTAGTGGTATTTGAATTTTAAAAATAACATATTAAATAAAATGATTTATTTAGGCATACAAAAAAATACACCTCAGTTATCTAAAGTGTATTTGTCATTTACATATTATTCTTCAGGTTCACTTTCTGACAACTCGTTATAAGCTTCAACGATTGCATCTTCGATAAGTTTTCTCATCTCACCATGAATTGGATGCGCGATGTCTCTGAAAGTTCCATTTGGAGTCTTTTTGCTTGGCATAGCTACAAACAATCCGTTTTCTCCCTCAATAATACGAATGTCGTGTACAACAAAACTATCATCGAAAGTTATTGTTGCTACTCCTCTTAATCTGCTTTCGCTTTGAACTGCTTTAACTCTAACATCTGTTATCTTCATTATGCCCTCCAAGACGCTATAATTTTATACCTAAATTATAGCACAATCATTAAGCTATATAAAGTTTTTTTATGTTTTTATGCAGGTTTTGACGATTTTAACCCCAGTTTTCGAGGTGTTTTTTAAGATTTTTGACAGATTTAACTTGGAATTTATTAAAAAGAATGTAGAACCGCTTCCACTCATTAGCAAGTGTTCATCAATATTCTTCAATGCTTTATATACATTTTCAAGTTCAGGATAACACAAAAATGTAGTTTCCATTAAGTCATTATAAGTATTCTCAAAGAATAAGTCCCATTTGTTTTCTTTATAATAAGTCAATAACTGAAAAAAATCTCGATTTAAACCTATCTTGTGATTTTTAAAAACATGTGCTGTAGATACTGTTATATTTGGATAAAACAAATAAATATCATCGATATTTGGAGCATTCAAAAACTCAAGTTTTTCTCCTCTGCCATAAACATAAGCTGGTTTTTCGTATAAACAAAACAAAGTGTCCGATCCTAAAGATAACGCAATATCTTCTAGCTCTTCCTTGCTTAATTGCAAATTCCATAGTTTATTAAGACCTCTGATGGTTGCTGCTATATCTGCAGAACCTCCCGCAAGTCCAGAACCAATTGGAATATGTTTAGTTAATTTTATATTCACACCTTGTGTAACATGATATTTATCTCTTATCAAATTAGCAGTTTTTAATACAGCATTATCATCGATTTGAATATTTGAAGATAGAGAGACATCATCACTTAACTTAAAAGTCAGTTGATCATGTAAATCAAGTGGTATCATAATCATATTCAAATCGTGATATCCATCATCTCTTTTTTTTGTAACATCTAATGCAAGATTAATCTTTGCATGTGCTTTTTCATAAATCATAAGGCCACACCTTTGCAATTTCAATGTATTTTTCTAGAGTAATTTTTTCAGCTCTAATATTTGGATCTAATTGTAAAGATATTAAAAATTCATGAATATCTTCTTTTGGTATTTGATAAGCTTCAAACCAATTATTAGTAAGCGTCTTACGCTTTTGCTTGAATGCTGATTTAACTATATCTAAAAAGATTTTTTCTTTTTCTTGACTTAAAAATGGCGTGTTTCGTTTCTCTATTCTAACAACAGCACTATCAACATTAGGTTTCGGATAAAACATATGTCTTTTCACATCGAGCATTTTATAAACATTCGTGAAGTATTGCAACACAACTGATAGACTATTATATGTTTTGCTACCTGGTTTAGAAACCAATCTGTCGCAAACTTCTTTTTGAATCATTAGGGATGCTGTTTTAATCTGTTTTGTCTCAAGTAATTTAAAGATAATAGGTGTTGTAATATAGTATGGTACGTTTGCTACCACATGAAGATCATCTCCAAATGCTGTTAAGTCTTGATCCATAAAATCTTCGTATATGATTTTTAAGTTTGGATAAGATAATTCGATAGGATTTAGTATTGGTTTTAATGATTTATCAATTTCGAAACATACTACACTTTTTGCTTGGTCAGCTAAAAAAGAAGTTAACGCCCCTTGTCCGGGTCCAACTTCTATAACATCTTTATCTTTAATATTAGATTCGTTTACAATTTTTTTTAAAAGATTTTTATCTCTTAAAAAGTTTTGTCCATATCTTTTTTTTGCTTGGTGTTGCAAAAAATCACCTCATATACTTCTTTTTGATTAATTCCAAAAGCTTTTAATCGATAATATAAAGTTTTTCCATTTACATGACCAATATGTAATGCTTTTGATAATTGATCTCTTTTACTTTTACTATCTTTTTGTCCAATAAGTCCTATGTCATATAAAAAATTCATGTCAATATCACTATCTAATGAGTGAGCCATTTTAATGTGTTTTAAAGCTTCTTCTATATCTTCTTTTTTGGCATGTTCAACACCAATTTTTTTATAATCTTTGCTATGTGCTTTTTCTTGATCTATAAATGCATGATAAACATTTTTAAGTTTTTTTGATAAAATACTTCTTATTCTTTTTCCTGCATAGTCTGGATCTAGAAAAAGAATAATATCATGAGTTTCGTCAAGTTTAATAAGTGCATCTATTGAATCTTCTAAAATTTCTGAACCATTTGTGATAATGATGAACATATCTGGATAGAGTTGTTTTAACCTTGAATAATCATTCTTTCCTTCAACAACAAATACTTTGGATCTCATTTTTTTCGATAAAAGAATTTAGGATCTTCTTTTACTCCTGTTAAAATTAGGCCTTTGATAATATTTGATTGCTCTTTTAGTTTAGAAATGCTTCCATCTTTTAATAGAATTTGAATTTCTTCACCAAAATGCATATTGTCATCTTGATATGCTGAGTTAGAAACTGTATGATGTGCAGTAAAATATTTTACTTCATCTTGGTCAAAACTATTTGATATATCTATAATCATTTGTTCATTTTCTTTTGTATCATCTATATATTTCCATATATGACGATTTAAAAAATCATCTGCCAATGTTCTTAAGATATCATCTTTCGATTTTGTAAAACTTGCGATTAACCCATTCATGTAATAATCATCAATCTCAATATAACTATCAAGATCATTAGGATTTTTCATAATATTTTTTAATGCATCAAGATTAGCATCAAAATCGAAATGATTGATGCATAAATCTTTCACTCTTAGATAAATCTTTTCTAATATTGTTTCATATGCTCTCGAAACTGGGTGATAATAAACTTGCCAATACATATGATATCTGCTAATTAGATAGTTTTCGATAGCATGAATACCAGATACACTAAAAAATATTATGAAAAATGCATATTGTCATCTTGATATGCTGAGTTAGAAACTGTAGTCGGCCCCCCAAGCCCGGGCAGCCAGATGCATGGCCTCGGCTATAACCCCGGTGGGGCGATGCAAGTCATCAAGGCCTGGCACTTCAGTCATGTCCAAAGCAAAAACACCCGGACCGCCAAGGCTGGCAATTTCCGGCGGCAAACCCCGCCCCTGGCCGTGCCCGGGCATATGAAACCCTAACACCGACAAGGCGGTGTGGGCCAACAGTGCTTCCAGCAGCGGCGCCTCTGATTGTTCATGCTTCAAATTTTATAACCCCTCAAATTTTTTAAAAAAACTGTCTTCCTATCTTATTCTAACACAACCATCCAGTTGGATAAACACAATCAGGCAGTTACCACGGTTACCAATGATTATTTTGATAGTTAGCCCGGTCTGGAGCAAAACTATGCTTAAGCTGACGAAGGGAGGTAAAGTTTTGGCTAAACCGGCTGATCCCATTATTGATGATAAAAAGCTCAGTAAAAAGTACCGCACCAATGTGGTTAAACTAATCAGGGCCTGGAAAAAAGGCCGCAGTGACATGGAGATAGCTAGTTGCACCGGCATCAACATGACCACCCTGCATCGGATTAAAGGTGATATTGAACTGGCCCACCGGCGCCAGCGGATGGTCAGTAAAAGTGAG
>CAKMKH010000044.1 GCA_927441705.1 uncultured Acholeplasmataceae bacterium
AAGAGTACTTCAGGATCGTGCAGCAAGGCCCTGGCCAGGTGCAGACGCTGGATCATGCCGCTGGAATAGGTTTCAACCCGGTCATCTGCCCGGTCAGCCAAACCCACCAGGTCAAGCAGCATGGGGATTCGCTTGTTGGCACATATTTTCAACGATGTAGTTTTCGTCATTGTGTTTTTCAAAACTGCGATCTGAGTCTGATTAATGTTAAAGACAGCACTTTTTTAAACACCAAATTTGAAGATTGTAATTTATCAATTATTTTTTGATTCCTCATAAATTTCTTCCGTATATTGGTGTAAAACATCTTTCATAAAATCACCACACTTAAATTTTAACTCTATTATAACATGTATGTTTTTGATATTAACTTCTATTTTTAATCAAACAAAAAGTTATATGTAGTTCTAAATTAAGAAAATCTTAATAATCCAAATATACAAAAGAGATTTTTGTTGTGTTATAATTGCTTTGGTGATAAAGATGAATCAAAAAATAATAGATATCTTTGGTCCTAGATTAGCTGGAACAAAATCAGCTTTAGATACTGCAGACTACTTATATGACTCTGTCAATGAGTATGCTGATGAAGCTAGAAAAGAGGAGTTTTATATACATCAAGGTGCTTTTTTAGGATGGATCAAGATTCTTGTTACTTGTTATATATTAGCAGTCGTTTTTTTATGGGTTGATCTAGCTTATGTATCGTTTTTGTTATTAACTCTTAGTGTAGTGATTCTAGTATTACAATTTTTCTTATATATGCCACTACTTGATAAACTGTATCCGAAGAAAAAAGGAAAAAATGTCATTGGTATTGTTGAGCCTAAAAAAGAAGTTAAACAGCAGATTATTGTAAGTGGACATCATGATAGTGCAAGAATATTTAATTTTTTTATAAAACAACCAAAATTATATAATGCAAGAACTACAGGCTCTATTGCTTTAGTTATAATGCTTTTATTAGTAAGTTTGTTATCAATGATAATTCCTGCTTTAAAAGATTTTCAAATATATATCAATATATTTTTCACTATTACAGTGCTTTGGGTTGGCCAAATGTGGTTTTTTGCTAGTAAAAATGGTACACCAGGAGCTGGAGATAATCTTATAGCAAGTATGATAGCTATACATATTGGTAAACATTTCAAACAAAAAGAAGTATTAAACCATACTAGAGTAATTGTGCTTAGTTTCGATGCTGAAGAAGAAGGATTAAGAGGCGCTAGAGCATATGTAAAAAAACATGAGGAACAGTTGAAAGAAATGCCTACATACGTATTAAATGCAGATTGTTTGTATGATGAAAAAGAGTTATTTTTCTTAACAAGTGATTTAAATAATTTTGTAAAATTTGATGATGACATGGTAGATGAACTTTTAGATGTAGCTGAAGCGCTAGGCATTTTTACATTTAAACAGCCTATAGCATTCTTAACAGGCGGAACTGATGGTGCTGAATTCGCAAAAGTTGGTATTAAGGCAACTACGTTAATCGGGATGCCGTGGTCAAATAGTAATAGAAATACAAGTTATCATACACCAAATGATACATTAGAAAATGTCAATTTTAACGTAGTTTCTAATACATTAGAAATATTTATTGCATATATTAACTTTAAAGATAAAAAAGTAGGTGCTACAGGTGAAGGAAACTAAGCTAACTTCTAAAAAAGTATATGAATGTTCATTTATGAGCTTATATGAAGACGAAGTTATACTAGATAATCAAAAATTATCAACAAGAGTTTATGTGAAGCATCCAGGTGGAGCAGCAATGCTCGCTACCACTAGTGATCAAAAATTAATTCTAATTAAGCAGTTTAGATATCCTTTAAATGAAGCTATATACGAAATACCTGCAGGTAAAATGGATATAGAATCTGAGAGTTTTAAAGCTTGCGCAATTAGAGAATTAGAAGAAGAAACTGGATATCGATCAAATGAAGTATCATTTTTGCTTCAAATATATCCGTGTGTGGGATATAGTGATGAGATTATAGAAATATATCGCGCAAAAAATGCTTATAAGCTTGAAAATCCAAGACCACAGGATAGTGATGAAAACATTGAAGTCTATTTTTTTGATAAAATACAAGCAAAAAATTTACTGATAAACAATTTAGTTAAAGATGGAAAAACAGTATTTGCAATTCAATCATGGTTAAATGAAGAATAAATAGCGAATTTGCTATTTATTTTCTTTTTATAGGGCTTTAAATATGAGTCAAAAAAGCGTATAATAAAACTATGAAAGCGTTTTTATAAAAAACTACATAAGGAGACTTATCAAAGATGCAAATGACTGCGGTTATTAAAGAAACAAGTGCTAAAGGATGCAAAGTCACGAAGCGTGAAATTCCAAATGAAATTGGACCTAAAGAGGTTCTTATTAAGGTGCTCGCTACATCTATTTGTGGAACAGATGTTCATATATACAAATGGGATAAATGGAGTCAAAAAAGAGTTAAACCACCATATATTATGGGTCATGAGTTTGCTGGAGAAGTTATGTCGATTGGCAGCGATGTCTCTAAAGTTAAAGTGGGAGATATTGTTTCTTCTGAAACACATCTTATCTGTGGGGAATGTGAATTTTGTAAACGTCAAGAATATCATATTTGTGAAAATACAAAAATCATTGGTGTAGATACAGATGGTTGTTTTGCTGAATATATCAATATGCCTGAATTTAATTTAATTGTTAATAATAAAAATGTAGATCCGAAGTATCTATCGATCCAAGAACCATTAGGAAATGCAGTACACACTATGATGCATTTTGACATAGAAAATAAAGATGTTGCAATTGTTGGTTGTGGCCCTATTGGACTTATGGGAGTTAATATTGCTAAGGCATTGAAATCTAGAAAAATAATCGCAATCGAAATAAATCCTTATCGTATTGAACTTGCAAAAAAATTGGGTGCTCATGTTGTCATTAATCCAATAGAAGAAGATGTTATAAAAAGAGTTTTAGAAGAAACCAATGGTCATGGGGTTGACGTTGTTTGCGAGTTTTCAGGCAATAAATCAGCTATCGAAGCATCTTTTAAATATATTAAACCAGGTGGGAAGATGTCGATGTTAGGTATTACTGAAGATGATATTACATTTGACATATCTAATGATTTCATTTTTAAAGGGATTACAATGTATGGAGTTGTTGGAAGATTACTATTTGATACTTGGGATAAAGTAGGACACTTGATTAACCATCGAATGTTAGATTTATCAGATATCGTTACACATGTATTACCGCTTGAAGATGTCGAAAAAGGTATGGAAATTATGATGTCTGGAAATAGTGGGAAAGTTGTATTAATACCTAATCATAAGGAGTGAGATAAATGTCATTTTTAACCAATAGTATTGAGAATTTAAAAAAAGAGGGAGTTTATAGAGAACTTCCAATCAATGAGGGACCATGTGATGCGGAAATCGTATTAAATGGCAAGAAAGTTATAAACCTATCATCAAATAACTACCTTGGATTTGCAAATCATCCAAGGTTAAAGAATGCTGCAATAGCTGCAATCAAAAAATATGGTGTAGGAGCTGGTGCTGTTAGGACTATTGTTGGCAACATGGATATTCATGAAGAACTAGATCAAGTGATAGCAAAATTTAAAAAAGAAGAAGCAGCTCTTGTTTTTCAATCTGGATTTAATGTCAATGCAGGAGTCATTCAAGCCATTACAACTGATAAAGATATTATCATATCAGATCAACTAAATCATGCATCTATCATTGATGGTGTAAAACTATCAAAGGCTACTAGAGCAGTCTATAGACATAGTGATATGGATGAGCTAGAAAGAATTTTAATTGAAAGTGCAGGCCAATATGAAAATACACTTATTATTACAGATGGTGTTTTTTCAATGGATGGAGATATCGCAAAACTTCCAGAAATCGTACGTCTAGCTAAAAAATATGGTGCACTTACATATGTTGATGATGCACATGGCTCTGGTGTTTTAGGCGAAAGAGGAAGAGGGACTGTTGATCATTTTAATTTACATGGTCAAGTCGATTTTATTGTAGGCACATTATCTAAAGCAATTGGCGTTGTAGGTGGTTACGTTGCTGGTTCTAAGGAAATGCGTGACTGGCTACTTCACAGAGGAAGACCGCTATTATTTTCTACTGCAATGATGCCTGCTGCTGCAGCAGGCATCATTGAAGCATTTAATATGCTTGAAACATCAAGCGAATATACTGATAAATTATGGGAAAACGCAAGATATTTTAAAGAAAAATTAGAGAAATTAGGATTTGATATTGGACATAGCCAAACACCAATTACACCTGTAATGATTGGAAATGAAGCACAGACTATGGAGTTTTCTAAAGCTTTATTGTATAATGGCGTATACGTTTCAGGTATTGTATTTCCTACAGTTCCAAAAAACACAGGTAGAATCAGATGCATGGTTTCAGCACTTCACACGAAAAAACAACTTGATAAAGCAATTGAAATCATGGAACAAACAGCAAAAAAATTAGGCATTCTATAAAAAAGGTGGATTTCTATGCTTGAACAATTAATGAAATATTTTGACAATTTCCATGAGGCTATATACATCGTAGATAAGCATAGAAAAATTTTATATTATAATCCAGTTGCGGAAGAAATCTCCGGATTTTCTAAAGAGGATATGGTAGGAACCCATTGTTGGGATAATAAACTTAATCATATTGACGAAACAGGAAAAAGACTTTGTTTAGATGGATGTCCATTACAAAAGTCAATTAGAGAAAATGTTGTAACTGATAATTTGGTATACCTCCAACATAAGAAGGGCCACCGAAAATTAGTCCATGTTAGAGCAATGCCTTTAATTATAAATAATGAGATTATTGGAGCTATTGAAGTTTTTACGGATGAAGCTACTAAATCATTATTACTCGAAGAAGAAAAAATCACAGACGTTTTAAAGTATGTTGATCCATTAACGGGATTATTAAATCGATTATTTATGCAAACAAAACTTCAAAATTTACTTGATGATAAAAATCTTCAAGATTGGGGTTTATGTTTTATTGATCTAGATAACTTTAAAAGAACAAATGATACCTATGGGCATCTTGTAGGTGATGTGCTTTTAGAAACAGTCGCTGATACGATATTAAACAGCTTAGAAGAAAATGATTTAGCGTTTAGATATGGAGGAGATGAACTTCTAGTTATGTTTCATAAAGTATCAGAAGATTCACTGAAAGAAAAAGCTAAATTGTTACAAACATTAATAAAAGCAACGAAAATCAGGGATATCGATGATGATAAACTCA
>CAKMKH010000045.1 GCA_927441705.1 uncultured Acholeplasmataceae bacterium
TATATTTTTTGTTCCAGTTATTTTAAACTCTGCAGCTGTTATATCAGCAGTTGGTGGTGGAGAAGCTATCAATGCCATCTTAGAACAACAAGGCATTGATCGTATATTTGATTTAGAGTTTTATTTATTGCAAACTGGTATGGCACCATTTCTAATTACGTTTATTGTTGGATTAATTGAGCGTATCTATGATATTTTAGCCCTAGCAGGGGTACCAATCTTACTATTTTTAGCAAGTATCCAGTCTATTCCTAAGCATTTATATGAAGCTGCTAAAATTGAAGGTGCAACAGGTTATGAAATGTTTTGGTTAATCACATTACCAAATGTTACACCACATATTATTACAGTAACAGTTTATGCTCTTGTAGATACATTCTTGACATCTTCAGTCTCAACGATTATAAGTACAGAACTTAATAGACAAAATTGGGGTGTATCATCCGCAATGGCATGGATTTATGTTGCTACAATCATACTTATTTTAATTGTACTTGGTGCATTTGCCAAATTCTTTAAGATAGGAGAGTCTCATTATGAAAACTAACATTATTGAACAATTAAAGGCCTCTTATTATGGTGCAGTTGAAAATATTAAGGATCCAAAGAAGAATGCTAAGCGTTCTAGAAAAGCTAAAGAAATTAGTTTTTCAGTTGTTAGATCAACGCTTTTAATCGGATTATGTTTTGTCATATTATTTCCAACTATTCAACAAATTTTAATGGCACTTCGTGCGCCTAGTGATGTCAATAATCCAGCTGTTATATGGATTCCAGAAAATTGGAGCATCATGAACATTAAGATTGCAAGTATTGTCTTAGATTATAGAAAAGCTGTTGTAAATTCATTTAAATTAAGTGCTATTTCAATGGTTCTACAAATGGCATCTACAGCGTTAGCTGGATATGCATTTTCAAGATTAAGATTTAAGGGTAGTAATTTACTATTTATTTTAGTTATATTAACTATTGTTATTCCACCGCAAGCTTTATCACTTTCTCAATATCTATATTTTAGAGGTTTGGGCTTAATCGGAAAAGAAGGATCTATTTACTTGATGAGCGGACTAGGTATGGGTATTCGTAGTGGTATCTTCATTTATATCTTTAGAAGTTTCTTCAGAGGACTTCCTAAGGAATTGGAAGAATCTGCGATGATTGATGGTGCTGGTGTATTTAGAACATTCTGGAGTGTTATGCTTCCAAATGCTAGAGGCGCTTTAGTTACTGTTGGTTTGTTCGCGTTTGTTTGGCAATGGAATGATGCTTATTATGTTAAGATTTTCGAAGTGAGTACACAAGATTTTCCGTTACTTACGATGAGATTGATCAATGCAGCAGAAAACATGTATGCAGCGCTATTCTATACGGGTGGATTAGATTTAATTGGTCAAGATGTTTGGGCTAATCCAGTATTCTTGGCACTCATTTCAAATGTTTCAGCATTACTTATGATGTTACCATTATTAATAATGTATCTATTTGTTCAAAAACAATTTGTTGAATCTATTGAACGTACGGGTATTGTTGGATAAAAGAAGAGGTTATTATGAAATATGAAAAAACTTTTTACCAAAAAATAAATACAATCGCTGACTGGTTCATTAGAATTATTATGCTTAATATCTTAATGATTGTTACTAGTTTAGCCGTGATAACGATTTATCCTAGTTTAGCAGCTGGATATAAATTATTTCATCAATATATTAATAAAGATGAAGAAAAATTATTTAAGGGTTATTTTTCATATTTTATAGAAGATTTTGGAAAAAAGATTAGTATAAGCCTTATTTTGATTGTTGTATTATTTTTAGGATACTTGAACGTAACCTATTATGTAGACTATCTAAATGCTGAAGCAAATTGGTTTTATATGATTGGTTACTATATCACATTAGCATTTTTAGTTAGTTGTTTTATCATAACACTTTATACATTAACTGTTATGTATGTAGTACCTAAAGCTAAAATAATTTTAATGTTTAAATTAGCGTTTTATTTATCCGGGAAATTCTTTTTAAAGACTGTGTTATTGGTGCTAACAACATTAATTCCTTTCTTGATGTTAATGACACCAATAACACAACTCGTCTTTGTTTTTGGAGGGTTGTCAATTCCAGTATTATTAAATGCTTTGATTACAAATAATGTAGTTGTATACATAGAAGGATTGGTGGGTAAAGATGTTTAAAGTCGGTATAGAAAATATAGATCAACATTTGAATTTATTCGAAAATAAAAAAGTTGGACTAATTACCAATCCAACAGGTGTTAATCGTCAATTTAAATCAACAATTGATATCTTAAAAGAAAAAACAGATTTGGTAGCACTATATGCACCAGAACATGGTGTTCGTGGTGATTTACAAGCAGGTGTTAGATTAGAAAATTACTTAGATGAAGAAACAGGATGTAAAGTATATTCTCTATATGGGAAAGATAAAAAACCAAGTTATGAAATGTTAGAAGGTATTGATGTTTTGTGTTTTGACATACAAGATGTAGGTGCTAGATTTTATACATTCATTTACACGATGGCATATGCGATGATGGCAGCAAAAGAGTTTGATAAGAAATTTGTTGTTTTTGATCGTCCAAATCCTGTTGGAGGAATAGAAGTGGAAGGTAATATTTTAGATCTTAATTACCGCTCTTTTGTTGGGTATTACCCACTTGTCCAAAGATATGGTTTAACAATTGGAGAACTCGCACATATGTTTAATGAGGCATACGAAATCAATTGTGATTTGGAAGTTATTAAAATGACTGGCTATGACAGAACTAAAGATTATAGAGATTTAGATCATCCATGGGTTTTACCAAGTCCTAATATTCCGCAAATGGACTCTACTTATACTTATTTGGCAACTTGTTATTTTGAAGGCACTAATTTAAGTGAAGGAAGAGGAACAACAACGCCGTTTAACGTAATAGGAGCACCATGGCTAAAAAGTAAAGAAGTTATTAAACAATTAAATGAGAAAAAACTGCCTGGAGTTCAGTTTAGAAGAATGTTTTTTACACCAACATTTTCTAAGCATAAAGATGAACTGTGCGAAGGTATTGAATTATATATTACTGATAAGAAAGTATTTAAGCCTATTAAAACAGGATTTACTATGCTATATCTGATTAGTGAAATGCATGAAGAATTTAAATTTTTACCGCCTTATAAAGAAGGCATGAATCCAATGATAGATTTACTAATTGGCGATTGTTTCATAAGAACAAAAAGTTTAAGTTTGGATGAAATCCTTGAAAAACTAGAAGAAGATTCAAAAACATTTAAACAAGTGAAAGGAAAATATCATATATATGAATAATCTTAAATTTGACGTTAAAAAATTAAGTTTAGACGAAAAAATCGGGCAGTTATTAATGTTTGGATTTGATGGCGAAGATTTAAATGACGGGACAATTGAACTTATTAAAAAATATAAAGCAGGTAATGTGATTTTATTTACTAGAAATATTAAAGATGGCGAACAATTGTTTAAGCTCAATCAAAATTTACAAAAATTAGCTTATGAGCATATTGGGATTCCGTTATTTATTGGTATTGATCAAGAAGGTGGTATGGTCACAAGAATTCAACAAGGAGCTACATTTTTTCCTGGAGCAATGACGATTGCTGCTAATGGGGATTTAGATGCTTGTTATAAAGTTGCAGATAAAATGGGTAGAGAATTGAAAGAATTAGGAATCAATATGAATTTTGCGCCTGTTCTGGATGTTAATAATAACCCTAAAAATCCTGTCATAGGTGTGCGAAGTTTCTCTGATGATCCTAAAGTCGTTAGTGCTTATGGCACTGCGTTTATTAAGGGGCTTCAAAACCACGTGATTGCTACTGGTAAGCATTTTCCAGGTCATGGGGATACAGTTGTTGATTCACATTTAGGTATGCCTAAAGTGGATTATGGGCTTAACCGATTAGAAAGTGTCGAATTTGTTCCTTTCAAAAAAGCAATTGATGAAGGATTAATAGCTGTGATGAGTAGTCATATTGATTTTCCTGCTTTGACAAAAAATGGTTTACCTACAACTTTATCTAAAGATGTTATGACTGATTTATTAAGAGGTAAATTTGGATTTGAAGGATTGATTGTTACTGATGGCATGCAAATGAAAGCAATAGCTGATCATTATGGAACTGTTCCAGCTAGTTTAATGGCCGTAGAAGCGGGTGTTAATATTTATTGTATTTGTCATTCTAGAGCATTACAAATAGAGTCTTTAGAATATATAAAAGATGCTGTTTTATCGAAAACAATAAGTGAAAATCTTATTAATGAACGAGTGCAAAGAATTCTTGATTTTAAAAAATTGTTTGTTCATCCTGTTCATCTTGATAAATCTTATGAAGATATAAAAGATATTATTGAAAATAAAGAATCAAAAGCATTGAGCTATCACATTGTAGAAAATGCAGCTACCTTAGTTAAAGGGACACCTTTAAAATTAAGAAAGAAAGCATTGTTTATAGGCATTATGCCTAAAGCTACTTCAATTGCTGATGAAAGACTTGGGCATTATGATATCTTTGTCGGTATAGAAGAAGATATAAAAGGATTAGATGTTATTAAATTATCAATTAGTCCTAATCAAGAAGAAATAAAAGAAGTTGTCGAAAAGGCTAAAACATATGATCAAGTGATTTTGACAACTTACAATTCTAATGTCTATCAGGAACAAATCAATTTAATTAATCAAATTAGTGAATTTCATCAAGATCTACACGTTATCTCAATGAGAAATCCATACGATTTATATTATGCTAAAAATATTAAAAATTATGTGTGTTTATATGAATATACACCTAACTCTATCAAAGTATTATTAAAGTATTTAAAAGGAAACTTAGAGTTAAAAGGAAAGGTGCCTGTTAAATATGAGTAGATACATCATTGGAATAGATGGTGGAGGAACTAAGACCTTAGGTATTTTATATGATATATCCGGAAATGAAATTAAAAGATATATAGCAGGATTTACTAATTTTAATATCAATTATGAACAGGCTGAAATAAATTTGATAGAAGTATTAGATTTTTTGACTCAAGATATAAACCAAGAAGATGAACTTTATATTCAAATGGGTATATCGGGTTACTCAAAAATAAAAAAACGCGATGAGTTTGAACTTAAATTAGGGGATAAATACCACGCAGAAGTTAGCATTGAAAGCGATGCTTTAATCGCATTATATGATGTAAAAAAAGATTTAGATGTAAATGTTATTCTTGTGATTGGCGGCACTGGTAGTGTCTTAATGTATAGTGACCAAGAAAGATTAGAACAAGTTGGTGGATTTGGTCATTTACTTGGAGATGAGGGATCAGCATATCATTTAAGTATTCAAGCTTTAAAAGATGTGATTAGAACTTATGAAGAGACCAATACATATGATGATTTTGGGAAAGCTATTTTAAAACACTTAAATGTTAAAGACCAGTATGGAATTAGAGATTTTGTTTATGGAAAAGATAAACCAACAATTGCGAATACTGCGATATTTATCAGCAAATTAGCATTAGATGGTTATGAAAAGGCTAAAAACTTAATTGAAGAAGAAGGCAGACAATTGGCTAGACAAACTGTAAGAGCTTATTTAAAATTAAAAAATAAAAATAAACTAATAATTGCGTTAAGAGGCGGATTTTTAACTAGAGCACCATTTATTAAAGATACATATATAAATGAAATTAAAATGAGTATAAAGGACTTTGAATTAAGTGAAAGTGATGATAGCCCTGTTAAAGGAGCCTATTACTTAAGTCTTTTAAAACTAAAAAAGGGGTGAGCTTATGATAGATATTAGTAAAATAAGCACAGAACGAAGAAACAATAAAACAAAAAACATTGATATCGTATCAACTAAGGAAATTTTAGTTTTATTAAACAATGAAGATAAAACAGTTCCATTGGCTGTAGAAAATGCGATCGATCAAATTTCTGAAGTTGTCGAAGTTGTTACAGAAGCGTTCTCTAATGGTGGAAGATTGTTTTATATAGGCGCTGGAACATCAGGACGATTAGGTGTTTTAGATGCTAGTGAATGTCCACCAACTTTTGGCGTACCTGATGATATGGTTATCGGAATTATTGCTGGTGGAGACACCGCTTTAAGACTAGCTGTTGAAGGTATAGAAGATTCAAAAGCTGCAGCAGTACTTGATTTAGAGAAACATCATTTAAATCATAATGATGTGGTGATTGGGATTGCAGCTAGTGGTAGAACACCTTATGTTATCGGTGCTCTTGAATATGCAAATAAAATTGGTTGCAGTACAGGATGTGTCACAACAAGCTCAAATTCCGAAGTTGCTAGAATTGCAAAGTACCCAATAGAAGCTATTACTGGTGCAGAACCATTAACTGGATCTACACGTATGAAAAGTGGAACAGCTCAAAAATTGATATTAAATATGATTACAACTGCATCTATGGTTAAAATAGGCAAAGTCTATGAAAACCTAATGATTGATGTTCAGATGAGTAATGATAAATTGGTTTCTAGAGCACAAATTATTGTTACTGAAATAACTGGAGTTGAAGCAGAGATTGCACAGAAATATTTAGATAAATATGGATCGGTTAAATATGCAATATTTGCGATTATGAGTAAAATAGAAGATCCAGAAAAGATTAAAGAACTTTTAGATCAACATCACGGAAACATTCGAGAATCTTTAAAATATAATGTATAGGAAGTTACAACATGAAAATTATTAAACTAAAGGATTATGAAGCGGTTAGCCAAAGAGCTAGCGAATTTATAATTGAGCAAATAAAACATAAACCAAATACTACACTAGGTCTTGCTACAGGTTCGACACCAGTAAGATTATATGAGAAATTGATAGAAGCTTATGAACATAAAGAGATAAGTTTTAAGGATGTTAAAAGTTATAATCTTGATGAATATATTGGAATAAATAGAAATCACCCTCAAAGTTATTACCAGTATATGCACAAGCATTTATTTTCTAAAATTGATATGAAAGATGAGCATATTTATATCCCTAATAATGATATAGATCAACTTGAAGAAAATGCAAAAAAATATAATAATGCTTTGAATAAATCTTTTATAGATTTACAGATACTAGGCATCGGAAGTAATGGACATATAGGATTTAATGAACCTGGTACACCGTTTGGAAAAGAAACATTTATCGTTGAGTTAGATGAGCAAACTAGAAAAGACAATATGAGATTCTTTAATTCACTTAGCGAAGTTCCTAAATATGCGATTACTATGGGAATTAAAAATATTATGAGAAGTAAATGTATCATATTAATGGCAAGTGGTATTGAAAAAGCAGATGTAATATATGAAATGATACATGGATCAGTTACAGAAGATCTACCAGCCTCAGTTTTACAATTACATCCAAATGTAATTGTCATCGTTGATGAACAAGCGGGTAGTAAATTATAAAAGATAAAAAAAGAACACCCAATAAAGTTGAGTGTTCTTTTTTTGCTTTTTAAACGATTAAACTTCGATTATAGCGTCAGTTGGACAAACCTCTTGGCAAGCACCGCAATCAATGCAAATATCTTCGTCAATAACGTAGATATCGCCTTCAGAGATACAATCAACTGGACATTCTGCTTGGCATGCGCCACACGCAATACAAACATCTGTAATTCTTCTTGGCATATTATCAATCCTCCATCTCCGTATACATCTATTTTAAAGCATCTGTCAAGAAAAGTAAACTGTAGACGGGTATTTTAGCAAAATATTTAAAATTGAAGTAATAGTTAAGAAAATCTTAAGAAAATCAAAGGTTATACTATGATAAAATATATATAATAAAAAATAGGTTGGTGCATTATGTCGTTTAAAGAGTTTATAGATGTAAATACACAAAAATACAAGTTAAATACAATAAATAGTACAGGTGTAGTTTTTTGGAGATGGCAGACTTCAAAAAACATTTTACAGTTATCTGATGAAGCTAAAAAATCTTTAGGTTATGATGATTGTCATGACGATGAATCATTTGATAGTTGGCAACATATATGGCATGAAGACGAAAAAGTGAAAATGTTAAAGGTAGTTGAATCTGCTTTGTTATCTGGGAAAAATGAGTTTTCAATGTTGCAAAGATTTATTCATAAAGACCAAAAATCACATTGGTATTATAGTAAGGCAATGATTATTAAAAACAAAAATTCTAAACCAATTGAAATCAATGGATTTAGTGTTAATGCTGACGATCTAATTAAAATTTATAGATATCTAAATCTAGAAGAAAATGACTATCTTGACTATATTAGCGCGAGTGACACTGCGACTTGGTATTGGAATATTCATACAAGCGAAACTACATTTAATGATCGATGGGCTCAAATGCTCGGATATACTATTGAAGAATTAGAACCTGTAAGTATTGCAACTTTTGAAGCTCTTGTGCATCCTGATGATATTACGAAGACTAAAGAAATATTAAAAAATGTAATTGATAATAATGAATCATTTTATGAAAACACATTTAGAATGGTTCATAAGGATGGTTCTGATGTTTGGATTCTTGATCGAGGAAAAATCATTGAGTGGACTGAAGATCAAAAACCTTTAGTTATGATGGGAACACACAACGATGTAACAAAGTCAAAATTACTTGAACTGAGATTAGCAAAAGATGAAGAAAGATATAAAAATCTTGTGGAAAGCAGTTATGATATTATTTACTCTATAGATTTAGAAGGTAATATCACTTATATATCTTCAGCTTGGACCAGACGTTTAGGGCACTCTATTGAAGATGTTTTAAATAAGTCTTTTGTACCTTTTATCCACGAAGGAGATAGAAAAAAACTAGGTGCATTTTTCCAAGAAATCAAAGAAAATGATAAGAGGTTGGAAATCCAATCATATCGTTTAAAGCATAAAGATGGAAGCTGGAGGTTCTTTAATACCAATGCATTAAGTATAAAAGACGAAGAAGGTCGTGTTATAGGATTTACTGGAACTGCTAGAGAAATCACAGAACAAATATTACTGGAAGATAAATTATCTAGAGAAAGAGATATGTTTAAAAAAACTTTGTTATCAGTTGGTGAAGGGGTAATATCAACAGATCACTCTGGTAAAATTGTTGTTTTAAATCCTGCTGCTCAAAGTTTCATTAGCATAAGAAGTAAAAATACAACTGGTAAAAATTTAGATGACGTATTTAATGTTCTTGATTATCAATCTAGTAAGCCTATGGGTAATATAGCATTAGATGTAATTCAAACTGGTAAATCTATTCAGTTAAAAGAAGGCATACTGGTAAATCATAATCATGAGAAAATACACATTGAATATTCTGCATTTCCTATTGAAGATATGCAGGGAGAAAAAGATGGTGTTGTTATAGTTTTTAGAGATATTTCAGAACGTGTTGAGCGACAAACAGAAATTGAATATCTATCCTATCATGATTATTTAACTGGGTTGTATAATAGAAGATACTATGAAGAATACATTAAAAAACTTGATGAAACAGATAAGATTATTTCAATGATGTTACTTGATGTTAATGATTTAAAGAAATTTAATGACACATTTGGCCATGATGCTGGTGATCAGTTGATAAGGATAGTTAGTAAAGTTATTGATGATTTGGCAAAAGATGCTATCGTTTGTAGAAGTGGTGGCGACGAATTTATTATTCTATATGAAAAAGATGTTGATTTGTTAGCTTTAGAAAATCAAATAAAAGACGCTTTAAAGTTGATAGAATTATTTGGTAGGGAAATTAGTGTTTCTATAGGATTTAATAAGAGATTGGATAAATATGATCGAATCGTGGATATACAAAAGCGCGCTGATCTATATTTATATGAATGCAAACATAAATTTCATAATAATAAGCATTAATAAAACTGCTTTTCACAAGTTAATAGTGAAAAGCAGTTTTATAATATAAAGAGCTTTTATTACCACTTTTAGCAGATGGACTATAAAGAGATTAAATGTTAAAATATTATTATATATAGAAATTAATTGAGAAATGAGAAAATGATATGATAGACACAAAAGACATATGCATAGAAGTAGTCAATCACATTGGAGTAATACAGTTAAATAGGGTTAAAGCACTTAATGCTTTATCCTTGCCAATGATTGAAAAAATTAGTTATTTTCTAGATCAGTGGGAAAATGATTCGAATATTTATATGATTTTATTTAAATCTTTGAACGATAAGTTTTTTTGTTCTGGTGGTGATGTCAAATCACTATATTTGAATAATCAAGCATACGTGGAAAATTATCTAGCAAAACAGTACTTAATGGATTATCATATTCACATTTACAAGAAACCTGTCATAAGTTTTTTAGATGGTATTGCTTATGGTGGCGGAGTTGGATTAGGATTAGCCGCTTCCTATGTGGTAGCATCCGAAAAAGCGAGACTAGCTATGCCAGAAACAAAGATTGGTTTTTTTCCTGATGTTGGAACAACTAGAATGTTAAATGATTTAGATCATTATATAGGTAGATATATAGGTTTACTTGGTATCGAACTTGATTATAAAGATATTGAGTATTTAAATTTAGCTAAACTTATTATAAAATCAGATGATTGGAATCAAATAGAAAATGATTTTGCTAAGTATAAATGGACTAAAGATAATATTGGTAAAGACATAGAGAGCATTTTTAAAAAATATCGTTATTCTAACTCAGATGATTCGTATATAAAAAAACACGTGAAAGATATTGAGAGCATATTTTCTAAGCAAACTATCATTGACATGTATAATGCTCTAAATCAAGACACATGGGATTTAGAAATTAAACAAAGGTTTGAGGAGCAATCTCCTAGTGCGCTCCATGTCACTTTAGAACTACTTAATCAAGCAAGAGATAAAACTATATATGAATGCTTTAAACTTGAACATGATTTAAGTAGACATGTTGTTCACATGCATGACTTTAAAGAAGGTGTTCGTTCATTGCTTGTCGATAAAGATAAAAGATTTTCTTATCAACCTAAGCATTTAAACGATGTCAGTATAGAAGAAGTTAAGAAATTATTTGATTTTTCGAAGTTTAAAAAGCCACATATTATGGACAAGATGAGAGGGATATAGTGAAAAATAATCGTATCCTTAAATTGCAGATTATAGAAAAAGTACTTAGAATATTTGCTATTTTAAGTTTTTTACTATGGAGTTATCGAATTTATTTGAGTATATTAAGTTTTAGTGAGTCTGTTAGTGCTCCTTGGTATATTGAACTTTTATATTCAACAAGATTTTATTTAGCAGTTACTATCATTATTTTCTTGGTGTATTTGATTGTTAGAAAAAATAGAATGAAATATACAAAAGAAAAATATAAGCTACATATGATTGAAAAAGTAAGAAGACATCCATTAAAATTTTTTTCTTTTTCAATTATTTCTCTAATTTTATTATTTGGAATTGTTATAGTTTTAATACAGCCACTTATTTTATATCATCCAAATCACAGCAATTATGCATATGAACAATTGAAAGAACTAGATAGTTATGAAGAATTTAAAATAACAGATGATAAGTTAACGTATCAAGGATTTGGGAAAGTGGACGTCTCAGAAAAATTACCTACGATTATATACTTTGCTGGAAATGGGGAATCATCGGCACAGACTTTTTATCACTATCACTTATCGAACATATTTGAACATTTTGAAGGTTTTCAATTCATCATGATTGATTATCCAGAATATGGATTAAGTGATGGAAAAACACAGGATAAGACCATTTTAAGAATGGGTGAAGCTATTTATGAATATGTCTATTCACTAGATTATGTTGATCAAGAGCAAATATATATCTACGGTTATTCTATAGGAACTGGTGTATCGACTTATATTGCATCTAAATATGATGTGAAGGGCTTGATATTAATTGCACCATATTCAAGTATTACTGACTTGTTCAATTCAAGTTTTCCAATATTTAAGGGTGTGTTTAAATATTTAGTTGTTGAAGATTTTGAGTCAACAAAATATGCTGTGGATGTAAAAGTTAGTCCCTTGATTATTGCTTCACTAAAGGATAGAACAATTCCTTTCGCTTTATCTGAAAAACTTTCAAATTCATTTAATGATGTACATGAATTTTATGTCATCGATAATACAGAACATAGTGATTTCTTAAAAAGAGATGATGTTATAACAAAGATCGTTCAATATATAAATTCATAAAATGGTATAATAAAATTATAAAAGAAAAGAGTGATGATATGGACCAGCAACAAAACATTTTAATTAGACTTGTAGGCTATACTGTAGACAAAGTTTCCTTTATTTTAAATAAAGATTTTGATTTTAAAACTAATCCGAAAGTTAAGGTTATACCTAACTTTGATAGGGAATTGACAAGAATTGATGAGAACTCATTTAGTCTATCTTTATCAGCTTCGTTTGACCATCCAGACAATCAAATTCCATTTTTTATGGATGTTCAAGTATCTGGAAAATTTATTTTTACAAATTGGGAGAATCCTAAATTGAACCCAATTGCCAAAAATAACGCAACCTCAGTTCTATATCCATATGTTAGAGCATTAGTTACTACAGTGACTGCTAATGCAAATGTTCCACCTTATATATTACCTGTTATGAATAGTAATAGTCTATTTAGAGATAAGAAGTAACAAAAAAGATTCCAAGGAATCTTTTTTTGTTCATATAGATTATCACTTTCATTGCATTATGATATGATTAAAGTAAGTTATGAAAGGCGGTTTTATTTTATGATATGGATTATAATACTTAAAATATTAATGACTATGTTTTATGTCGGAATGTTAGTTGTAAACTATCTTGCGAATGCTCTACCTTTAAATAATAGGTCTACTGGTGAGATTTCAGATGCATACCCTACTCTATTTACACCTAGTGGATTTACATTTTCTATATGGGGAATTATATATATATTTTTAGGTATATTTGTTTTTAAAGTATTATTTATGTCGATTGACTCAATTGAAACAGGTAATCTTGCACCTATTATGATTATATTTATTGTATCGTCTTTATTTAATATGATATGGCTATTTTTGTGGCATTATGATTTGATAGGTCTATCAACTATAGCAATGATTATATTATTAGTTACTTTAATTTTTGGGTATGTGATGATATCAAATCAATCTATAATATTAAAGGTTCCATTTAGTCTATATACAGCATGGATATCTGTAGCATTAATTGCCAACATTTCAATTTTTCTTGTGAAAAATGATTTTAATGGATTTGGTATTAAACCAGAAATATATACAGTTGCCATCATTTTAATAGCAGGTATCATTGGTATTTTAACGATACTTCGAATGAATGATTTAGTATTTGGATTTGTTATATTATGGGCTTTATTTGGCATTCTAATGAGACATTCTAGCGAACTTAATAATCAATATCCTATGATAACATACACCATTATGTTCGTTATGACGAGTATTTCACTTATATTAGTCTATCAATTTATTCAAAACCAATATCAAATATATGGCTAAGTGTTATGATTTAACTAGTCTATGGGAATATATGAAGTCCAATTTTCAAATCCAGAAGCAGTACTTACATATAAATAATCTGTGCAGGAAATTAGTTTATTTATTCTGAAATCTTTTGACAAGAAATATATTTGATCATTTATGATTGCAAAATACCCATCTTTAACATAGAGTTCATCATCAAGAATATTACAGTGCCTTAATTGTATGCGACCCCCACTGAAATATCCATTTTCATAATCAAAATTATATTGAAGATTTTGTAATAATATCGATCCATCATTATAAGAAACAAGTATCATAGAGTTTGTAATCGCAAAATTTGTCACTGAAAGACCAAGGCTGTTAGGATATGTGATACTTTTTAATGTATCAAGACTATCCGGAGTATCATTTAGAAAAATTGTGAAATATTTATCATAGTCAATTTCATATTTCTTGTAAACTGGAATTGATATTATAGATGAAGATGATACTAAGTCGTCTAAACTTAAAGTATAACCAATGAGCTCATATGCATTTATAGTAGCCATATTACCCGTTTCTTTGGAAATTATTACGAGTTTATCTGAAGCTTTTCCGTTCATTGCTCTTGTTTCATAATCATCAAAAGTAAAATGATTTTCTACTCTGAGTGATTCATTTTCGGATGAAAAAACACTTATATAGTAATTACTATTAATCGATTTTATATAGATAGGCTTGTAGAATGTAGAATTTACTTTTTTGCCTAGTGATTGGTAAGATAGTTTTATATTTGAGGCATTATCATATAAATAACCATTATTATTTTCATCGTAGCCTAATGCTAAACTGTATAAATCGTGAGGTGCTTCAATAGAAATTGCATCATAAAAAGTTGGAACATTCTTATATTGATTCATAACCAATAAAGCTACCATAAAGAAAATTACCAGTGATGTAAATAGAGCTTTTGTAATGAGGGCTACTTTTAATTTTACAATGACGAGTATAATTATTATGAAAATGAATATGATAATTAATTGAGTTGTGGTTATCATTTAAACTCCCCCGTATCGCTATATTTAATAAGATCTACTGGTTTGCAATCTAATGCTTTGCATATCGCATCAAGTGTTGAAAAACGAATCGCTTTTGCCTTACCTGATCTTAATATAGATAAATTTGCTTCAGTTATACCTATGATTTGGCACAATTCTTTAGAAGTCATACCTTTTTTCTCTAGTAAATTTGATAATGTGATATAGATCATATAGTTAGTTTGTTTTCTTCATATATTTCAATTGCTTTTTCTAAAATCATAGAAGTAATTAACATAATCAGGCCAACAATAATAAACAGTACGACTATAAAATTTGTTTCTAAGGTGAAATTAAACGAACTTGGATTTACTAAAATGCTTAGTAATGCAATTGCCAAACCACCGATAATTTCAATCAACGCTAGATACAAAAAGCTTAAAGCGATTTTTTTTATTGATTTAACATTTTGAGATATAAAGATTGCTTCATGATGTAGATTTTCGAAAAGTGTTTTCGACTCTATATAAATCAAATAGAAGAAATAAAATCTAAATACTATTTCTATCAATAAAATAAACATATAATCATAAGTATTTAAATTTGTAATGATAACTATTAACGAAATGATATAAGTAAGAAATAAAAGTACTAGAAAAAACACAGAAAATTTATGTAGAAATGAAAGTGTTTTTTCATAGTTGTTTTCCTTAAGAAGATTTACTAGTTTTACAATAAAACTTATAATTATAAGTATTAAAATTGTAAATAACAAGAATACTACAACCATTTATTTCTCCTCCAACAGTTCGTAAATTTCAATAGATTGTGGCACTAATACTTGACTTTCGGACTTAGTAGTAAATGAATTAAATCCATATTGAATCTTAGTGGTTTGAACAGTATATCCTTCAAGAAAATCTACTCTAAAATTTATAAGTTCAGATGGGTTATCAATCTTAAATAAAAAAGATAAAGTCATTAACGGATTTCTCATGAAGTGGGTATAGTTTGGTATAGATATTTTTAAGTAATCTAGATCATTGGTTACAATATCATTTTCATATAGAAGTGTTTTATCAGATTTGTATGTATAAGTAAGTTTTTGATCGATGAGCGTATAGTTGAAATCGCTTGAATGATCAATACGTATGAAATGTTCTTGACCAGTAAAATTATTAGTATGCTTAACTAAAGAGACTAAAAAGTAATAGGTTTCATTATCATTCGATAATAGATATCCATTTAAATCATAAAGAGGTTGTTTTTCATAATCAAGCATACGATTAAAACTCCAGTCTCTAGAAAAATTATGAAGTGAAGTACTTGGACTGATGTAATTTACTTGATCAAACGATTTTATGAAGTCTAGCTGATACTCATAAACGAGATTTTTTTCAGATAACGATAAAGTAGATAATTCGCTGTTAATAAAATACTCATCTTGTTCATAAGAATTTGTTATTTCACTATATTGGTTTGGAGATTCAGGAAAAATTAATAAAACCAATAAAGTTGATAACAAAGCTATAATATATAACAAAATAACTTTCATAATGCCCCCTATAGATTATTGTTTATCGATAATTAGATTATACATCATTTTGAATCTATGTCAATAGAAACTGTATTTTTATTTCTTGTTCCAAAATATAGATAGCGCATCATTTAACTTCTTTTGTGAGTGTATACGTTCGTATGCTCTCCACTCAATTGGGAACAATTTCTTATAATAAGACGTATCAAAACGATCGTCAATTAAAACTGCGACACCTTTATCAGTGTGTGTTCTTATAACTCTACCAACGGCTTGTATTACTTTATTCATTCCAGGATATTGATAGGCATAGTCAAAGCCCTTGTTAAATTTTAATTCATAATAATCTTTTAATTGATTATTTAGTTCGTTAATCATGGGTAATCCAACACCAACTACAATAACACCAGAAAGCATATCGCCAATATAATCGATACCTTCAGAAAACATACCACCCATGACGAATAGACCTAGTCTAGAGCTATCGGATTGAGATTTAAACATGTTGATTGTGGATGCTCTTTGATGATGATCCATGGCTTTTTCTTGAAGTACAATGTCGATTTTACTTGTGTCTAGTTTTTCATAGACTTGATTTAAATATTGATAAGAAGGGAAGAAAGCGATATAATTCCCTTTTTTTGATGAGACAACAGCCTCAATAGTTTTTATGACTTCATCTAAAGAGTTTTCTCTATCTTTATAGCGTGTAGAGACATTGTTGTATATAATTAGTTTTAAGTTTTCAGGTGGAAATGGTGATTTTATTTTTAGTGTTTCGCCAACATCTTGACTTATAAGTTTTTTATAATACTCTATCGGATGAAGAGTAGCACTAAAAAAAGTAGAGCCATAGGCTTTGTTTTGTAGTGTGTCTAGTATAAATTTTGATGCATCTAAACATCTTAGTTCTACAATTAAATCGTCGTCGATATCTTTATAGATATTTGTAACATAACTTTCATTATAGTAATCATATATTCTAACAAAAGCTAAAAACTGAAAATAGATATCTAATATTTGCGATTTTTGAGGTGTTTTTGAATTTTCTTTTAAAGTATTTTCTACTTTTGTAAGTAAATTTCTAATCATATCATAAACAACTTCGTCAATATCTTTATCAGATAAGAAGTAGGCATATTTTAAACGTTCTTCATAAATACTTAGTGCATCTATAACCTTTTTAATAGGAATTTTTATGGAGGGTTTAATTTTGTTTGTTAATCGTCTTAATTTAATAAGATCAGATTTTATGATTTGAGCGCTATACATATCTCTAGATCTAGAGATCATATTATGTGCTTCATCTATAAGAATAAGAGGTTGATAGTTGGATTCGTCAAAATATCTTACCAAATGAACTCTAGGATCAAAAACATAATTATAATCACATATAATAATATCTACAAAATAAGATACATACAAACTATATTCGAAAGGACATATTTCATGTTTTTTAGCATAAGCTTCGACTGTTGGTCTATCTAAAATTGATTCATTAGCAAATATATCGAGAGTCGCATCTTTTAATCGATCAAAAAAACCTTTAGCGAAAGGACAAACACTTGGATCGCAATTACGTTTTTCTAAAAAACAAGTTGTATCTTTAGCAGTTATTTCTAAAACTTTTATATGGAGTCCTTTTTCTTCTAGTAGACCAATAGCATCTAGTGCAACCATCTTGCCTTGTGTTTTTGCGGTTGCATAAAATATTTTTTGTCTATCGTTATCAAGTGCTTTAATTGAAGAGAAAAGTGAGGCCATTGTTTTTCCAATACCAGTTGGCGCAATTGCATATAAAATATCTTGATCTTTAATTGTTTGATATACCGCAGCCATCATTTCTCTTTGACCACGTCTAAAATCTTTAAAAGGGAAATTTATATCTTTAATGCTATTTAGTTTGTTTATATGATGTTGTTCCAAAATATATAACCATTCTAAATACTCAGTTATAGAGGTTTTAATAAAAACTTCTAAATCACGTAAAAAGAAGTCAAATTTAAGAAATCTTGTTTTATAGTCGCTGATTTGGATATATGTGATTTGACCTTCGACAAAATCAAGATTATTATTTTTTAAATACATATATGCATAAAACTTTAATTGTGCTAAATGTTCGTTATTATATTTAAAAGTATCATCAAAAATATTTTGTCTAGTTGATTTGATTTCATCTAATAAATATGATTCATCCTGTTTGATTAATCCATCAATTCTGCCATTTAAATATAATACGACATCATCTATTTCATACATATAATTAATAGAGATTTCAGATAAATTATCCGACTGATATCTATCTTGTATATATTGGTGTGCTTTTGTACCCTCTAAAGCAGAGACGTTTTGAAATGTTTCGCTAGATAAATCGCCACTAGCGTACAAAAATGAAACAATATCTCTAATACCTATTCTAAATTGTCTCATTATAAACACATCCTTTCAGTAGTTTTATTATACTCTAAATTAGCATATCTTTAGAATGGATTTTGTGCACATGTTATAATATAGATACAAGATAAACTATATAAAGTCAAGTAAAAATAATGAATAAACAGAAAAAGACCTAGATACAGGTCAAAATTGACGATATGTGAGTCAATATAGGTAGCTACTTCCTAGCGACTCATGCTGTGATCAAATGAAACGTTATGATA
>CAKMKH010000046.1 GCA_927441705.1 uncultured Acholeplasmataceae bacterium
ATTGTGTGCGACAAAAAACGGAAAACCATTTCGAAATGATTTTCCGTTTAATTTTGACCACAGTTCATTTGATAGGTATGTTTGACCACAACCCTTTTGATAGGTGTTATTTGTCAAAACCACAGTCTATTTTATAGGGCCTTGATTGTTAGATGTTACATTGACTAAATCTACTTGATAGGGAAGATTTTTCATCTTTAGTCTGCTAAAAAACAAATACACTACACCTAAAACAACAAAAACAAGTGACATTAATATATTTACTGGAATATTCATAATCATTAGAGCATCTCCATATGCACCGTTAACTCTCATCGGCTCAATGATTAATCCTCTACCTAGACCATACCATATCAAATAAAGTCCTAGATTTTCGCCTATTTTGAGCAAACGTTTTTTCTTTAAAACAATCAGGGTGACAAGTAAAAATAGGTTCCATATGCCTTCATATAAAAATGTAGGATGATGAACTACATTGCCCAGTGTCATTTGTTCAACAATGAATTTAGGCAATAAATCAATAATCCATGCTGATTGGATCGCTGGTCCATATGCTTCATGGTTCATAAAATTACCAAACCTACCAATGATTTGTCCAATGAGAAACCCAATCATTAACGTATCGATGAGTGGTAATAATTTAATTTTTTTAATCTTACAAAAAATAGGGACAAAAACTAGAGTGGTAATGATTGCTCCATGAATTGCTAATCCACCTTTTGAGATATTGATTATGTCTAGAAAAGTTTTATAATGTGGAATTGGATCAAAGAGCACATAATATAGCCTTGCTCCTAAAAGCGCTAAAGGCAACCCAATTAACAAACCATCATAGATAATATCCTTAGGATAATTTAAGCGATTGAGTTCATTCTGACTATGGTATGCTGCTAAAAAGACGCCAGTTAAAATGAAAATTGCATACCAATAGATTTGAATACTGCCAAGATCAACCGCTACTCGCGAATAGGGAGCGCCACTTTGGGTCCCTATCGCAAGAAACAAGACCATCAAAAAGACGTGAATCATGATCATATACTGATGATGTTGATGTTTTGTATTATGATGAGTGTGCATGGACTAACTCCTTATCAACCTTTAAGAATGACTGTTTTTTTAATCTCAATGAATTATAGATTACATTAAGAGAACTAATTGACATTGCAGCAGCACCAATCATAGGATGTAATAAACCTAACATCGCAAATGGGATTGCAATCGCATTATAAAACCACGCCCAGAAGTAGTTTTGTTTGATTTTAATAAAGATGGCCTTTGATAATTGAATTGATGTGAGTAATGTATGCAACTCACCAGATACTAAAGTGACATCAGCTGCTTCTTTTGCAATATCTGTACCGGTTCCAATTGCAATACCTACATTAGCTTGCTTAAGCGCTGGTGCATCATTGATACCATCACCGACCATTGCTACTAACCCAAATTCGCTTTGGAGTTTTGATATTTCGTTTACTTTTCCTTCAGGTAAAACATCAGAGATGATTCTGGTTATACCAGCTTTTTTTGCGATTGCTTGAGCAGTTCTTGAATTGTCTCCAGTAATCATAGCTGTCGTTATACCAAGGTTTTCGATTGCCCGAATAACATGTACTGCATCAGGTTTTAATGCATCTGCAACAGCAATGATACCAAGTATCTCTATATCATCTGCTAGAATCATCACCGTTTTAGCTTCATTTTCAAGTTGTTGCATCATTGATTCTAATCCATCATAAGAATGACCAATCGATTTGATTAGTTTTCTGTTACCAAAATAATATGTCTTATTATCTAGAATACCTTTTATACCCATGCCAGATATGGCTTCAAAATCTCTTGGGTTTAATAGCTTTTGATTATTATTTTTTACATCTTCGATAATTGCCATTGCTAATGGATGCTCTGATCCTGTTTCAAGTGATCCAGCGACAAGCATCATTTGATGTTCACTTATACCTATAGCATGCTTGTCAGTCACTACGGGTTTCCCATATGTTAACGTGCCAGTTTTATCAAAAGCAATGGCTTTGATATCCTTAAGTGTTTGAACTGCTTCACCGTTGCGAATCAGAATACCTTTTTCTGCGCCAACACCACTACCAACCATTAACGCTGTAGGTGTTCCCAATCCAAGTGCACACGGGCATGCTATAACTAACACAGCAGTCGCAGTAATAAATGCTAACGTTAATGGAGTTTGATCTGTGTTAATCCAAGGTAAGATAGGTTCCATATACTCTAAGATACTCAGATGGAAATTTTGAAAAATTAAAAAAGAACTGAACGTGAGTACTGTTAAAACCATAATTGCTGGCACAAAGTAGGATGTGATTCTGTCTGCAAATTCTTGTATAGGCACTTTGGACCCCTGACAAGCTTCAACCATCTCAATAACTTGAGATAAGAATGTTTCTTTACCAACTTTAGTAACTTCTACTTTGAGCAAGCCATCTTTATTAATGGTTGCTCCGATTACATTGTCACCCACATGCTTTTTGACCGGCATCGATTCACCTGTTGCAATCGATTCATCAATTAAACTTTTACCTTCAATAATCATTCCGTCTGTTGGTATTTTTTCGCCTGGTCTAATAATCATGATATCTTTAACACTGAGTTCATTCGTTAAAACTTCGATCTCATTGCCATCGACTAAAATGCGTGC
>CAKMKH010000047.1 GCA_927441705.1 uncultured Acholeplasmataceae bacterium
ACGTTCTCAGATGCCGGTTCAGTTTGATGCCTTATCAATTCTCACGGAGGGGTGGGTCACAGTCAACGTTTATCCATCCTCCGAGGGCATTACAGTATATTTTAAAGAGATTACTGAACAAAAAAAATTAAATTTCTATATTTTACAATTTTGTAAGGTTATAGATTTAGTTATATTTACATCTAAATACGCTTTACTATCAAATTTATTAGATGATCAAGAAATTTGTTTAGATGATATACGGATTAAAAAGACTTTTGAGTTAGGAAAAGAACTTGGATATGATGCAGTAACAACTTCTTTATTGGTCAGTCCTGGATTGGATCATGAAAAAATCGTTGAAATTGGCTTAAAATATAGTGAGTTCTTCCAAATACCTTTTTTCTACAAAGATTTCATTTAATAAAAATAGACTCTAATTTAGAGTCTATTTTTTTATATGAATATTAGTTTTAGAAAAGCCATTAATAAGATAATAGAAAATATTTTTGCTAATAAATTTCTTCCTAAATACTTTGTAATATAATCATCTAAAGGGTCAATATTAAGCCTTTTTTTATAGAGCACATAAACGAGTGTAGTAGCAAATATGATAGTTAGATAAGTTCCTAATATCAAATCTTGTAGAGGTGTAAATCCATCTAAGACTTCTAAATTGTATAGATCTACAAAATTGGCATAAAGTGTTGCTACTATGAATGTTCCTAGTGTCGTTAATAAAATGGAGATCTTAGACCAACCATTAATTTTAACTTCTTTTTTTAGAATGTACCACCTGAAAAACATATATTCACTTATTAAAAACATGATGATAACTAGACTTGCTATAAGCTTGAATATAAGATCCATAAAGTTGTTCTCCATACATTAATTTAATATTGATATTGTATCATAATATTCAAAATAATTTTAAAAAAAATTATACAAAAATACATATTAGAAATAAATTCATATTTGACTTATTTATAGACTACAATTGTTAAATAAATTTGATAGTAAAGCGTATTTAGATGTAAATAAAACTAAATCTATAAACTTACAAAATTGTAAAATATAGAAATTTAATTTTTTTTACGCTATTTTTTGATATAATGACTAGGGGATTGAAGGAGTTATTATGAAATATATCGCACATCGTGGGAAAACAAGTGATGCACTTGAAAATACAATCGAAGCATTTTTAGCTGCAGCCACTGATCCACATTTTTATGGCATTGAATGTGATATATATTCAACATCTGACCATGAATTTATAATTTATCATGATCAAATCTTAAATCGCTTCGCTGATGATGAAAGAAAAGTGATGGATTTAACATATAAAGAGATTGAAGTCATAAAACTAAATGGTATCGATAATGAAAGTTATAAAATACCTCATTTAGTTGAGTTTTTAAATGTATGTAAATTGTATCAAAAAAAACCAATCATTGAAATAAAAAAAATACATGATATTTCACTGCTTCAAGATTTGCTAACATTATTAGAAGACTATATGACACTTGAACCAATGATCATATCTTTTAATATCAATTACTTAAAATACTTAAGAACATTATCCAATATTGAATTGTATATATTAACTACAGAAATATCTGGACAATTAATATACGATTGTAAAGTCAATGAACTTAATTTTTATATCAATAAAGAATCTGTTTCAAAACAAACTATTTCTACACTTAAGAAAAAAGGTTTTAAAGTAGGTGTTTATACAGTAAACGAAAAAGAAACAGAAGATTTATGCAAAAATTTGAAAGTAGATTATTTAACAACAGACATATTATAAACTTAGCTTATGCTAAGTTTTTTTTATAGAATTGACTATTCATAAATAGTCGTTATAATAGAAGTATAAGTATAAATAGGAGGCAGCCTTTGAAACAGAAATTTAAATACATTTATGTGTTTATCACATTTGTCATGACTGCATTTTTGTTGGTACCACAACTTCAAATAAAAGCAAATGAATATCAAGATGCTGATGCAATATATTTTGCATCTAGATTTTGCAGCTCATGTCAAAAGCTAGAACAAGATCGCATCTTAATTGATTTAGTTGATCAAGGTTATCTTATTGAGACTATTTACTTAGAAGATGATAATCAAAACACAAAATTATTATATGATTTTCAATATACATATGACGTCGAATTTTTTGGGACTCAACTTACACCAGTAATTTTTGTCGGAGATACTTATTTTGTAGGATATGAAGACATTAAGGAAGCAGTAGATTCTAATCAGTTACAGACAATCATGGATGAGCAGTCACTATTAGAAATTAAACAAGCTCCAGATGCTGACTTTTCTTTAATCGGATTTGTTTTGCTAGGTTTTGTAGATGGGGTTAATCCATGTGCAATTGCTATGCTTTTATTATTTATTTCTATGTTAAGTTTTTCTGATCAATCTAAAACATTATTAAAGATAAGTTTTATATTCATTTCGGCAATTTTCATTTCCTATTTTTTATTTGGAACATTACTTTATAATGCTTTATCTAGTTTATCTGGGATTGCCCCAATACTAGAAATCGTACCTTGGATTATTGTAGGTATATCGAGTGTTGTAGTCTTGTTAAACTTATATGATTTTATTGTCACAATGCTTAGAAAGTATGATAAAGTAAAAAATCAATTACCAAGTAGAATACAAAAGTTTAATAAGAAAATGATGGAAAAATTCACTCAAAAATTAGAAGAAGGCAGTATCATGATTTATTTCATCGCATTTTTCATTGGCGTTGTAATATCATTTACTGAATTTTTATGTACAGGTCAAGCATATTTTACTGCTATCTTACATCTCATCCACTTTTCAAATCACATAGGTAGAGGCATCATATTATTACTAATCTATAATTTTATTTTTGTATTACCGCTTATTGTCATAGCGATAATTGCTGCAAAGACTCAAACAGTGATTAGTGTTTCAAGTTTTATGAGAAAAAATCTACATTGGATAAAACTTTTTAATGTGATTGTATTCTTAGCAATCATCATTTATTATATATTCTTTGTACTGTGAGGTTAATATGAAATATAAAATAACTATAAAAAAACAAGGACAAATCGTTTTTGATGGTAAGCCTTTAGATTTACCAATTAAAAAAGATGTTCTAGTTGCCAAATCAATAGAAATGTTTAATGATGCTGATCTGTGTATTATTCATCAAACTTATGTGATTGAAACATTAGTTGATCAGTTATTATCTAAGTTAAAAAAACATTTAAATCAAGAAATAGACATCGAAAACTACATTGAATTATCAAGCTTTATTGATATAGATCATTTAGATACATGCCAAATCATTTTAAGGAGCAAATAATATGAAAGAATTCTATTTAGATTATGCCGCTACAACACCTATTGATGAGAGAGTACTAAAATATGTAGAACCTTATTTAACAACACATTTTCATAACCCATCATCTTTGCACACACACGCTATTGAAAATAAGAAAGCAATTAATGATTCAAGAAAAAAAATTGCAGATGCAATTGGTGCTCATCCAGAAGAAATATTTTTCACATCTGGTGGCACTGAATCGATTAATTTTGCAATTAAAGGTTATGCAGATAAACACCCTGAATTAAAAGAGATTATTACTTCAAAAATTGAACACAAAGCTACACTTAACACACTACATTTTTTGGAGAAAAAAGGATATGTAGTTCATTATTTAGATGTAGATGCTTTTGGACTTGTTGATTTAAAACAGTTAAACAGTCTCATTAATGAACAAACTTTGATGGTATCTATTATTTATGCAAATAATGAAATCGGGACAATTCAAGATGTGAAATCTATTTCAAAAATTTGTAGAAAGCATAAAACAAAGCTCCATTTAGATGCTGTTCAAGCATTTGGTCAAATTGATTTTGATGTACAAGATCTAGATGTAGATTTTCTAACCCTATCTAGCCATAAGTTTTATGGCCCAAAAGGTGCTGGTGCACTATATGTGAAAAAAGGTTTAGATATTGAACCGCTTATTCATGGTGGATCTCATGAAAGTGGGCATCGAGCAGGCACAGAAAACTTATACGGAATCATTGGTATGGGAGAAGCGGCTAGAATCGCAAAATTAGAATTAGAACAAAATAGGGAACATTATCATAAATTACAAATAGATTTTCATCAAAGAATTACAAAAGTTTTTAAAGATATTAAATTAAACGGGACTCCATGTGGATCAAATCGTTCATATAATCATTTATCTTATGCATTTAAAGATATATTGGGATATCAACTACATTTCCAACTTAGTAAAAGAGGCATTTACGTTGCTACAGGAAGTGCTTGTAGTTCAGGATCGATAACACCATCACATGTTATAGAAGCAATCAAATTAGAAGATGAATATCAACCTTGCGTTATTAGAATTACATTTGGTAAGTATTCTAAGATTGAAGATCATGATGAGATTATCAATAGATTTATTGAATCGTGTCACGAATTAAAGGGTGAGTAACCCTTTTTTCATTTAGTTTATGATTATATCAAAAAAGTTGCTAAAATATATTTTGAAATGATTTTTGGGAAAACACCTAACTTGAATATTAAACATTGTTAAAAAAGTCATTATAATAAAAAAATGACTTTTTTTAATTTACTTTTAATCAAATATAAATAAAAAAATACGATAATTATTACATTTATATTAAGTGTCTATTTAGTTGAAAGTATATTTGTTATAATCATTTAGGAAGGGTGTTTTAATATGAATCAGATCAATTTAAAAAGATATATCAAAATTGGATATTTTCTTTTATACACATATATCATTTATGCTATTTTTGTTTTAGCTAGCAATACAGTTTTTAATCTTCATTACACAATTAATTTATTCGGAATGGTTTTTATTGCTTTGTTGTTACTTATTGTTTCTGTTCTTGAAAAGAATAGATATTTATCAATTGCCTCCCTAATGTTTTTGATGTTATTTGTGTTTGAATTTGTCGTTAGAGTTCTAGGCTTATATACAAATGAAGTCATGATAAATCAGGCAATAGATATTGTCTATCATAGTTATTTTGCTGGGACTATGATTATATTTGCTTTAGGGGTTTCAAAGTTTTTATTACACTTAGAAAAACGTAAATTTATACATAAACTATCTTTTGAAAATTCTAGATCAGTTTATATTGAATTTGATCACCATAGCGAATCTTTTATTTGCGAACTAACAACTGCTTTTAGAGAAAAATATCACATTAAAAAAAGTGAGATTATATTTCAAAAAGAAAAGCTGAAGCATTTTATCAAAGAAAGTGATCATGACAAAATAGATGCACTTATCAATCAGAAGACTGATAGTGAATACACAGAAATCAGTTTTAAAATTGATAATTCAGGCAATTATATCGTTTTCTTAGTTTTTGCAACTAGAAGCCTAGATAAATCTTTATGGATTGCTTTTGATATCTCAGATGTTGATGCGATGAAAAAACAACTAGCACTCACTAAAGATGAGTTAATAGACTTAACACTTGCTAGTAAAAAGGTTATTGAAAATACAAGTGAATTAATATGTACAATAGACATTTATGGCAATATAATTCAAGCATCAAATAGATATTGTGAAATTTTTGATTGTGATCCGAAAACTATTCCTGGAACTTATGTTAATAATATCGGAAGAAAATATCATAAGGATGAAAAAGATTGGGTTAAAGAAATTATAGAGAAAAAAATAACTTATCGTGTGATTGAATACGAAAAAAACGGAGAGATGCTTGTTATATCTTGGAAGAATATCGCTTTGACTGATGCCCTTGGGAGAACAAAAACTATCATGACTATTGGCGAGGATATTACAAAATTAACAAGATTACAAAAATCACTACAATACCAAGCAGATTATAATCAAATAACTAATTTATTAAATCAAAATGGTTATACTAAAAAAATAAATGAAGTATTAAGTCATACCGATGTACATCATATTGCATGTTTTAATATTGATATTGATGATTTCTTTACAACGATTGATTACTATGGAGTTGAAATATCGAATCGATTATTAAATGTTATTGCAAATGATCTAAAAAAATTGATTAGTGAGAAAGATATTATATCTAATCATATGGAAGATCAATTTATTTTAGTTCTTATCAACCCGTCAAGGGTTGCTATTGAAAATCTAATCGATCAATTGAAAGAACAAATTGTTAAATCATATGTTGTTGATGATGCACATATTCAAACTAAAAAACGTATAGGATATGCATTATATCCGGAAGATACAAAATCTGTTCATGAACTCATGCATTTCGCAAGTTTAGCATCTTATCATCAAAGTGATACTTCTTATAATGAAGTCACTAAATTTAATTATCGTATGAAATCTAATCTAGAAAAGAATATTATTTTATCTAATCATTTATATGATGCCATTACACATGATCAAATTGATGTTCATATGCAATATATTGTTAATGCGAGAACAAATGAAAATGTTTATGTTGAATGTCTAGCAAGATGGGATGATGAAGCCTTAGGATTTATTAGTCCAGATGAATTTTTTAATGTTGCAAGAAAATCAAGTCTAATTGAGATGCTAGAAAATCATTTGGTTAAAAAAAGTCTTTTTTACTTTAAACAATTAAAGCAAAAACAAGGACATGAAAAAATCAAGCTTACGATTAATTTAACACCAGAGATGTTCTTAAAAGAAGGCTATGCCAAACTTATAGATACATATGTTAAACAAAATAATTTAGATCATCAGGATATTATCATTGAAGTATCAGAAAATACTTTTGTACATAATCTAAAAATATGCAATCAAATGATTCATACATTTAAGGCTTTTGGATTTATGATTGCTATTGATGATTTCGGATCAAAATACTCTTCATTAGCGGTTTTAGAAACATTAGCTTATGATATTATTAAAATTGATGGAACTTTTATTGATGATCTCGATTCTCAAAAGAATTTAGAAATCGTAAAAATGATAAGTCAAATCGGACGATTAGCAGACAAAATTGTTATTGCAGAAAAAGTTGAGACGAAAGAAACAAGTGAAATTTTACTAGATATTCAAATTGATTTACAACAAGGTTATTATTTTCATAAACCACAAAAACTAATTTAACTGTCTGTTTAGACAGTTTTTTTAATCTTTTAAGTATGCTATAATGTTAAAGATGAGAGGTATTATATATGAGATTTGAGTTGAACAGTAAAAACTATTATGATGTAACTTGGTTTGACGATGAGAAAAGAGATTTGGTTTTTATTTTACCTGGTGGAGGCTATAAGTTTGCATCAGAAAGAGAAGGCCAAGTTGTTGCAGATCAGTTTAGTGATCAAGGATATCATCAAGCTGTCTATTATTATAGAGAAAATTTGTTGCTATATCCAAACATTCATATTGAAGCCGAATCAGTTTTATCGAACTTAAAAAATCATCCAAAGGTAAGAAACATTTATGTGATTGGATTTAGCGCTGGTGGGCATTTTGCTGCTATGCTTTCAACATATTATTATGATTTGATCGATAAACTTATTTTGTGTTACCCAGTTATTACTGCTAATCCAAGATATGCACATATGGAATCACTTAAAAATTTAATTGGTGACGATGTGAATACGGACAAATTAGAAGAAGTATCAATTGAAAAACATATACATCCTTTATTTCCACCAACCTTTATTATGCATACTATGACAGATAAATCTGTTTTAGTGGAAAATAGTTTACTTCTTATTGAAGCACTTAAGGCTAATTCAGTATATGTAGAAACACATTTATACCCAACAGGTAGACATGGATTATCGCTTGCGACTAAAGAGGTATGTTATCCAGACATGTCTGAAACTGAATTTTTAGATGCATATGGATATATCAGCGATTGGGTAAGACTTGCTAAGGCATTTTTGAAAAGAGGCATTAAATGATTAATGTATTATTAAGTAGAGGTATTCTAAAAGAAGATTATATGGTTGATCAGTTAAAAGATGTTATAAAAAGCAAACATAAAGTTTGTATATTAGCTTTTTCATTTTTTGAGAAAATAACGATTACAAAAGAAGCTTATGATGGTTATTATAAAAATGGTGGCGAATATTATCAAAAAATGATAGATAGTTTTGCTCCCTATGGAATAAAAGAAAATCAAATATCATGGATATACTATTTTGATGATACAAAAGAAACCGCAAATTTTTTGACCAGTGAGCCAAATTTAGGCAACAGCGCACGCACACCGATCTTGCCTGCGCTAGAAATCAAACGCACCGAGCCCGAAGCGAATTTGCCCGCAGGGCCG
>CAKMKH010000048.1 GCA_927441705.1 uncultured Acholeplasmataceae bacterium
GTTAATTACAATGGACACTGTGTTCATGCAATATGTATTGTCTAATACATTGAAATTTGCATTGATTGTTGGTCCAGTTGGATATTTATTATCATTTATGCTTGCATGGATGCTAGCACAAATACCACAAAAATATCGTACAGTTTTAGCCATCATTTTATATTCACCATCCTTAACCTTAGGGGTTGCGATGGCTTCAATGTGGCGAATCATTTTCTCTGGGGACTCTCAAGGATATCTAAACAGCTTACTACTTAATTGGGGAGTTATACTAGAACCTATTCAGTTTTTACAATCACCAGATTATTTAATGACCATTATGATTGTTGTTAGTTTGTGGAGTTCAATGGGTGTTGGTTTCTTAGCAATGTTAGCAGGCGTATTAAATATCGACCAAACATTGTATGAGGCAGCTTATGTAGATGGTATTAGAAATCGAGCACAAGAGATTTTCTTTATTACTATTCCATCCATGAAACCACAAATGTTATTTGGAGCTGTAATGGCAGTTGTTACAACATTTCAAGCTGGAGGTATCGGTGTTCAATTATCCGGATCAAATCCGACACCACAATATGCAGGGCAACTCATTGTAAACCATATTGAAGACTTTGGATTTATCAGATATATGATGGGCTATGCAGCAACAGTAAGTGTCGTGTTACTCTTGATGGTGTACTTCATTTCAAAAGTAACATTTAAAATATTAGGTGAAAAGGAGTGATTTTATGGCATCAGCAAGTTTTCAAGGGACAAAAATAAATCCTACTAGATTTCATAGAAGTCAACTTCCTTTCTTTATGTTTTTAGTTCCGTTTTCAATGTTAATGCTTTTACCGATTTTATTTATCTTTAATCATGCATTTAAACCAAGAAGTGAATTATTTGCATATCCACCTAGATTTTTTGTAAGAAATCCAACCTTTGATAACTTTAATGAACTATCTAGATTAGTTTCTGCATCAGGTGTTCCATTTTCAAGATATCTAGTTAACAGTTTATTAGTTACAATTATTGGGGTTACATTAGCTATATTTATTACAGCATTTTCCGCTTATGCTTTATCTAAATTAAAGTTTAAAGGGAAAAAATTGTTATTTGAAATTAATACATTGGCTTTGATGTTTGTACCTATAGCTGTACAAATTCCTAGATATTTAATTATTGCAAGATCAGGTTTAATTGATACATATGCAGCACATATATTACCAGTTATTGTTATGCCGGTAGCAATGTTTTTAATTAAACAATTTATTGATCAAACACCAAATGAAATTATTGAATCAGCAAAAATAGATGGTGCCTCAGAGATGCAAATCTTTATGAAAATCGTACTTCCTGTTATCGCACCAGCAATTGCTACTGTTGGTATTTTAGCATTCCAAATCATTTGGAATGATGTATCAACATCGGTTTTATATATCAATGATGAATCAAAAAGAACACTGGCATTTTATATGCAAAGTTTAACATCCATTCAAGGAAATACTGTGGCCGGGCAAGGGATGGCCGCTGCAGCTTCTTTAATCATGTTTGTTCCAAACTTAGTGTTATTCATATTCTTACAAGGTAAAGTCATGAATACAATGGCTCATTCAGGTATCAAGTAATGAAAAAAATATTTATTCTATTTTTCATTTTCACATTATTATTCATCCCATCATTTAAAGTAGAAGCAAACGGTCTTCCATATAGCACCTACACCTATAGTAGTGCTCTTAATCGTATGGTATGGACCCAAGATGCTTATATTCCACTTTCTATACAAGAAGAACTTGCAGGATATCAATTAGATGAACCTAAAGATTTAACCGTTGATAAAGATGACAACATCTATATCGCAGATTATGGAAATCAACGAGTGATAAAATACAGTTTACAAGATGATACTGTTACAGTTATTGGTGAAGGTATATTATTAGAACCAATGGGTGTCCATGTTGGTGAAGATGGTAGTTTATATGTTGCAGACTTTGGACTTAAAATGGGTTTAAAGTTTGTTTATGATGAAGCAGATATGGAATATGTTGTTGAAACAACATACCAAAAACCAACGAATACACCATATTTTTCTGATCAAGATGCGTTTGATCCTACGAAAATTATCACTGATAAAGGAAATAATGTCTATATCCTTTTAGCAGGTAATATTAATGGACTTGCTGAATATGAAAATTCTGGCATGTTCTTTGGATTCTTTGGAGGTAACACGATACCTAACACATGGGATAACATATTGAAATATATGTTATTTGATGAAGATCAAAGAAGACAATGGTTCCAAATGATTCCAGATCCTGTTTACAACATTGCAGTAGATCGTGATGGACTCATATTAACGACTACAAAAGGATCCTATGGATATTTAAAATTAAATATTGCTAACTTCGTTTATAGTGAATCTGTTTGGGGATTTGATTCAACAGAAGATTTATTTGTTGGACCATATGAAACTATATTTACGATTACATCAGATGGTTTCATCACAGAATATGCACCAGATGGTTCTGTACTATTTGTCTTTAGTGGACAAGACGTAAGTAGTCAAAAAGGATTATTTAAATCACCTACAAGTATAGCAGTAGATTCTAAAAACAATATTTATGCACTTGATCAAGAAACATCAGCACTACAAGTCTTTATTCCGACTGAATTTGCTAATTTAGTTCATTTTGCAATTAGTTTATATCAAGATGGCAAGTATAGTGAATCGTTAGAACCATGGCAAGAAGTCTTAAAGATGAATGGTTTATTTGATTTAGCAAATAAGGGTATTGGTAATGCATACTTCTCTAATGAGGATTATGAATTAGCCATGGAGTATTATGAAGTTGCAAGAGATCAAGATGGTTTTTCTAATGCATTTTGGGAAGTAAGAAATGAAATGCTGTTAAATAGTGGTGGAATCATTATTTCGATTTTACTAATTACAATTGTTTTATATTTCGTGAATTACTTTACTCATTTCATGAATTTTGTAACAGCACCAATTAAAAAATTAAAACTATATTTATCAAAATACAAGATATATCAAGAATTAGTATTTCCATTTTATATATTTAAACATCCAGCAGATGGATATTATGGCATAAAACGCGAGAAGAAAGGTTCTAATTTTACTGCGACGATTTACCTATTCTTATTCTTCTTAGCCTATATTTTATGGATTTATAGAACAAGTTTCTTGTTTAATAATCAGATTCCATCAGAAATTAATTTATTTGAACAAATGATTACCATCTTTGTACCATTCTTATTATGGGTTGTTGCAAACTATTTAGTTTGTTCAATTAGAGATGGTGAAGGAAAATTAAGTGATGTTTATCAAGCTTCTGCATACTCATTGTTACCAATGATTATCACTTTCCCGATCATTACATTTGTTTCTAATGGTCTAACATATAATGAAGCCTTTATTTATGATGCATTATTAATTATAGGTGTTGCAATTACAGTCATCTATTTCATCATTATGGTTAAAGAAATTCATTTCTATGATATGAAGCCAACGATTGGAAATATTTTAATTTCCATATTTACTGCAATAATGATTGTCGCAGTATTATTTATCGTTTATTTACTATTAAATGAAGTTTATGGACTGTTTGCAGATATTGTAAGGGAGTTGATCAACCGTGGTTAAATATGCTAAGTATTTACTCATCATAATGTTATTTGTCATGAGTCTTGTAGCCATTACATATGGATACAACAAAGCTGATGTAGATGATCAACAAGAAGTAGAAACCAATTTTAATTATATCAATCAAATCTTTTTAGAATCTTCTAGATATACTCAAAAAGATCAAGTAGATCAAGCTGCACTTGATTTATATCATGATGATTTTATGCTTTCTTTTGATAGTGAAGATTTAATCGAATTAGGATTTGAAGTGATGTTTGACACTGATGATTTAACTGTATATTTTGAAAAAGACTCATTTTCAATGATGGTCTATAATAAAGAAACAGGTTATTTATGGTCATCACGTGCTGAATTTCAAGGTTTAAGCGGTAATAGAGAAGATAATACCGCAAATAGAAATTTAATGAATTCAGGTTTATGGGTCGAATATGTAAGAAGTCAGAACATATCCTCTTCAACCATTTCAAGAGCATCTTTATATACACTTGCAGAAGCTAAATATATGACAGATGGGTCTATAAAAGAAGGTCAAATGGATCCACTTAGTCCATATCAACTTGAGGCAGGTAGCTATTCCAATCGTAGGGTATCTACTAGTATTCAAGGTAAGACAAGTACTAAGTTTACTGTAGTTCTTGACTTAAAAGAAATTGATACTAAGTTTGAAGTTGAGATTTCATTAGTAGAAGGTATGTTGAGCATCTATATTCCTGTAGAGACTATTGAAGAGTATGGTGATGTATATAAATTACTATCGATCTCTATATTTCCAAATTTAGGAGCAGCTAGACAAGATAATATACCAGGTTATATGATGATTCCTGATGGTATTGGTGCACTTGTTAGAATGAATAAGGCACATAACACCTCTTTCCAAGCACAATTTTATGGTGGCGATTTAGGTTATAATTCTTCTCAAATCGCTCAGTTATCTGTGCCTATTTTCGGTATGGTACATGCGCATGGAGAAAATGGATATGTAGTAGAAGTTGAGGAAGGTGCTGAATCTACATCCTTACAAGCACAATTTTGGGGTAATAATTCAAGATATCATCGCATTGGAACTAAATTTAATGTAAGAAACATTTATAGATATATCATCAACAAGGCTGGAGATGGAAATGATACTATCGATCCAGAATTGACGGAAAGTAATTTTAGAATTAATTATAATTTCTTATCTGGTGATGATGCTAGTTATGTTGGTATGGCAACAATATATCGTGATCGTTTAATTGAACGTAACGTATTAACTGATAATGAAAAAATTATTGACAACCAAATTCCGATCCATTTAAGTTATATTATGAATGATACTGAAAAATCATTCATAGGATCAACAAATGTTAGTATGACAACAGTTGAAGATGTTTATAATAGTTATCAATCATTCAAAGCATCTGGACTTAACAATCAACAAGTACAACTTTATGGATGGAGTAGAGATGGTTTTGTCTTTCAAGCACCATATAGAACAAGTATCTCTCATAAGAGTGACTATGAAACACTATTTGAAGATATAAAAGCAGATGATAATACTGTTTATCTTGATAACGATTATGTTCGAGGATCAGAGTTAACAAGTAGAATTTCTTACAACCAAGATGTTGCGAAAAATTTATCGAGACTTAAAATGGAAAGAAACTATAGAAGTCTCAATGCGCAAGTCACTGAAGTTTATTACATATATCCAGAACAAAGCTATTTATTTGCTAAAAAAGATTTAGAGTTTTTCCAAGATTTAGGTGTATCGGGATTATATCTAGACTCAATCGGATCGACATTATTTAGCTACTACGACCAACAAAACTATGAACGCCAAGATAGTCTTGCTTACTATAAAGATATTCTAGCCATGTATGATCAAATTTTATTGAGTCGACCGAATTCATATTTCTTTGAAAATATTAGTGGTTATTTAGATATGCCAATTACAAATGCACAATATGATTACTATACAGATTTAATACCACTTATTCCATTGATCTTAAAAGGTAGTATTTCTTATTACATTCCATACCTAAATTTTAATGCGATGGGTGAAGATAGATTACTGACTATGGTTGATTTTGGAATGAATCCAAGCTATTTATTAACTGAAGAAGATACATATAAGATGCGCTATACTAATGCATCAATGTACTATACAACAACAAGAAGTGATTATGAAGAAGAAATCATTGAGACATATGATTACTTAAATGATGCACTATCTCATGTGATTGGTGAATCAATTTCAAATCGCGAGGTATTAGATACAGGATTTGTTAAAGTAACTTATTCAAATGGTGTTTTAATCTATATTAACTATAATTATGCTCAAAAGACATTAGATGGCCAAACAGTTGGAGCAAGAGATTATAAGGTGGTGCTAACATGAAAAAATTATTAAAAAATATAGCACAAGCTTATAGAAAAGTTATAACTAGTTTAAAAGACTTTTATACATATAAGGTATCAACTGTCTTCGATAAGATTACGCATGTTTTAACGCATAATTTCATCATAAGAAGAGAAGGTCTAACCCTTACGTTATTTAGTTTTTTAAAGATTAATGTAACAAGAAAAAGAAGAGAAGCTTTTTATGGCATCATGTTTATTATGTTATGGATTATCGGATTTTTAATATTCACTCTATACCCAATGTTTTACTCTTTGTATTTAAGTTTTAACGAAGCATATTACAGTTTAGAAACTGGTGTTGAAACTACTTTTATTGGATTTACCAATTATTTAAATGTATTTAGAAGTCAATCATTACTGCCTTTATTTGGAACATATATCGGCAAAATGGTAATAGCTGTGCCTTTAATTGTAGTTTTCTCAATATTAATTGCAGTCTTAATTAATAATCCAATCAAATTAAAAGGTGTTTGGAGAACAATTTTCTTCTTACCAGTGATTATATCAACAGGACCAGTCATCGTTGAACTAAATAATCAAAATGCAACATCAATTCCTGCTTTAGAAGATAGTTCGGTAATTACTTATATTTCTGAAAATTTAGGGCCTTGGTTAGCAAATCCAATCGAAGCTATTTTAACATCAATGTTACTTATTTTATGGTACGCAGGTATTCCAATATTAATCTTTTTAGCAGGGCTTCAAAAAATTGATGGATCAATTTATGAAGCGGCATCAATTGATGGTGCTTCACCTTGGGATCGTTTTTGGAAGATTACACTACCTTCTATAAAACCATTAATTAGTGTCAGTGTTATTTATATAGTGGTTTCAATGAGTTTATTTGTTGAACCAGATGGTATTCTAGATTTGGCACGACTTCATATGTTAGTTGGAGCACCAGATTCTAATTTCTGGTTTGGTTATGGGTATTCAGCAGCTATCGCATGGGTATATTTCTTGCTCATGGTTGTTATTATGGGTATATTTATTTTAGTCCTTTCGGCTAGAAGAAGGGAGAGAAACTAATGAAAAAAATAGATTATAAACGTTTAAAATCAAAATCTAGACATTTTCTCTTCGGTATGAATTTCACAGATGGATTTATTTATAAACTTGTGATTTATACATTACTCATAAGTTTTAGCTATACTTATCTATATCCTGTATTATTTATGACTGTTAACAGTTTTATGAGTGTAGATGATTTAATAAATCCAGGTATTAAGTGGATACCATCTAGCTTACAGTTTGTTAACTATGGTAGAGCACTGCAAGTACTAGAGTTACCGGGCTCGATAGTTGGAACGACATCTTATGTTTTAAAAGTATCTATTTCAGTCACATTATCATCTGCAGTGATTGGTTATGGGTTTGCGAAATTTAGATTTCCACTTAAAAATTTATTATTTGCCTTTATGCTTGCGACATTTATCTTACCATCACAAGTAACGATGGTCGCAAACATGCTTATATTTCAAAATTTAGGATTAATGAGCACACAAAATTCTATGATCTTACCAGCTATTTTTGGACAAGGTGTTAATGCAGCAATCTATATATTAATTTTTTATCAGTTCTTTAAAACGATTCCAGGTGTTTTAATGGAATCCGCAGAAGTAGATGGTGCATCACAAATGAAAATATTCACAAGAATTGCTATTCCTCTTGCGATACCATCATTCTTAATAGTCTTTCTATTTAGCTTTGTATGGTATTGGAATGAAACATTTATCACATCACTATATGTAGGTGGAAGAATTACTCTACCGCTTAAATTACAAGCATTTAGATCAAGTTATGAGACGTTGTTCCCACCAGGTACTGCTGGTGCAGAATTAAATGAAGCAATTATGCTTGCGGGCAACATGTTAACAATATTACCACTTCTTGTGTTATACTTTATTGCACAAAGATACTTTGTTGAAAGTATTGATAGAACTGGTATTACAGGAGAGTAGCATATGAAAAAATTATTAAGTTTAATATTACTATTGTTTATTGTTGCAGGATGCGAACCATCTGAAGAACCAGTAGTTCCATTACAACCTGCACAAGATTGTGATGAAGCTACATTAGAAGGTGGATGGGTTTGTGTATGGGCAGACGAATTTAATGGTGAAACAATCGATGAAACCAAATGGAATTTTGAAGTGAATGGTTACGGTGGAGGTAACAATGAGCTTCAATACTATACTAGAGAAAATGCAGAAATCGTTGATGGTAAATTAGTGATTACTGCTAAAAAAGAATCTTATTTAGGTAAAGATTATACTTCTAGTCGCTTAACAACAAAATATAAAGGCGATTTCACATATGGAAGATTTATCATCAGAGCTAAATTGCCTAGTGGTGCTGGTACATGGCCGGCTATTTGGATGATGCCAACGATGAGTTTATATGGTGGGTGGCCAAAAAGTGGTGAAATCGATATTATGGAACATGTAGGAAGAGATCCAGATAACGTATTTTCTACCATTCACACAGAAAAATTCAATCATAACTTAGGTACACAAATCGGCTACGACATCACTATTCCGACAGCAGAAACAGAATTTCATGAATATGAAATTATTTGGAATCCTGGTGAAATTCTTACCTTTGTAGATGGTGTACAGTTTGCAACATTTAGATATACAGCAGCATTTAATCAAGATGTTTTATATCATGCAGCTTTTCCATTTGATCAAGATTTCTTCTTTATTCTTAATTTAGCAATCGGTGGGGGATTAGGTGGAGCAGTTGATGATTCTATATTTCCACAAGCTTTTGAAATTGATTATGTAAGAGTTTATAAGTATGATTATCAATCTATTGATCAAGAAGTACCATCTAAAGTTGAAGACTTACAAATTGCACAACTGAAAAATACAATTTTTTGGGATCCATCAAAAGATGATTATGGGGTAGAAAAGTATGCAATCTATGTTGATGATGAGTTATATGATTTCGCAAATTTAAATCAATATACTTTTGATCGCCTAGAAGAGGGGAAAACATACCAAATTAAAGTTCAAGCAATTGACTTCGTTGGTAATGTTTCTGAAATAAGTCAAATACTTTCTTTCACATATTTATAGAAAATAGTAAAAAATTATTATTTTAGATGAAATTTAAAACAAAGTTGTGTATAATATGAATGTATTGATGTTTCGTTGATAGTTAAAGTGATTTTTACCTTTTTTGTAAGAGTTGCTTATCAGCTCAATTCATCAATAATGCCCTAGTGATAACTCCCCCCCAATCACTAGGGCTCATTTTTTTTAATTTGATTTATAAATTGCTTAATAGTGTGATATAATCATAGTATATTTAGATTATAAGAGGTGCATTATGACGAATAAAGTACTATTAATTGAAGATAATGTAATCATTAGCAGAAGTATTGAGCAGAAACTTAAAGATGAGAATTATGAAGTTAAATCAGTCTTTAATGGTGAAGATGCAATCGAACAATTTTCAAAAAACAAGTATAATGTTGTACTTCTTGATCTTATGTTACCAAAAGTTAGTGGTGAAGATGTTCTAAGACATATTAGAGCACAAGGAGAAACACCTGTAATCATCATCTCTACTAAAGATACAGACGTTGAAAAAGCCATTAATTTAGGGTTAGGGGCAGATGATTATGTCGTTAAACCATTCTCAATGCTTGAACTATTAGCTAGAGTCAAAGCTTTATTAAGAAGAAGTAAAAATAGTGAAGAAAAACCTAAGAAAGTTATTTATGAGTTTAATGGATTATCAATTAATTTATCAACTTTCCAAGTTAAAAAAGCTGGTGAACTCGTAGAGTTAACCTTAAAAGAATTTGAAATTCTAAAGTTATTATTAACACATCCTGATCAAACTTTCTCGAAGCAAGAAATGTATCGAAAGATTTGGAATGAAGAGTATTATTTTAATGATAATGTTATTAATGTTCATATAAGAAGACTAAGAAAAAAAATTGAAGAAGATCCTTCAGATCCAAAGATTATTGTCACAATGTGGGGCTTTGGACATAAATTAGGAAATATTGAAATAAAATAGAACCTTTTTGGTTCTTTTTTTATGCTATTTAAGAAAGAATTAAGATTTGATTAAGAATCAAGACACTTTAAATCACTATAATGGTTTATGAAGAGGGTGATTTTTGTGAAACATTTTGAAATACCATGGTCTTTTTACTTTCAATTTGACAATAGAACACAAATGATGAGATTACAATTATCAGAAATGTTTAAACAAAAAGAAAGCATGCCCAATAATTACTATGTATTAAGCTATGAAGATGTAATAACATTTCTACATAAATACGATCATAGGAAACTGAATTACTTTTTTGATCATGGTATTCAAGAGACATTTGACATGGTCATTCGAATTAAAAATCTAAATAAGAAAAAAGGATATATAAAGACACATGCTGTCTGTTATATAAACAATCAAACGATGCATTGTTTAAGTATTAATTACTTAGATGTGATAGAAACAAAGAAAAAATTAGATAAATATATTTCAAAAAGTGATGTTGTGATTGATATTGATAACCTAGAAAAACAAATATTCAAAAAAGATTTAAATATTGATGTACTTGAAAGACATTTGTATCAAATGATGCAAAGAGCATATTCGATTTAACAAATTTGTAAGAAAATCATCATAATTAGTTAATAAAATGTGATTATAATAGAATTGTAAAATAAGTTGATCAGAAAGCTGGGATCGTATGAAAAAAACGATAGTCATATTGATGGTTTTACTTTCAGCAACGATGTTCATCCTTGAAGTATCCAAAATGCATGCAAATACAATTGAATTGAAGGCTTTAGAATTTGTTACTCCGGATCAAGATGTAGTCTATAGAGATTACTTTGAAGTGGGTGCAGACTTAAGTTCGCTAGAAATTCCTGATGCTCCTGAAAAAGATGGTTATGTTTTCGTTGGATGGGCTGTAGAAACTCCTGATGTTATGCCTGATCATCATGTAAGAATTATTGCTCAATATATGCAATCACAAGTAGTAGTATACGAAAAAATAGGATAAATAATTAAATTAATAGTCTATAAATTCATTTGATAAAATGCCTCCTAAGGGAAAAGAAGTTGCAGAAATCCCAAATCCTCTTGTACATCCACATGTTGACTTCCATCATACCCCCCTGG
>CAKMKH010000049.1 GCA_927441705.1 uncultured Acholeplasmataceae bacterium
TTTTTTACTAGCTAAGCTCATGATTATTTCAGTTTAATAGGAACATCTTTATTGATTGAATATAACATACGGTTTCTAAGTCTATAAAAGTTTTTAATACCATTAGCTGATTTGATAACAGTTTTAATACGATTATTTACACCCTCAATTGGACCATTAGATAACCGTCTATGATTAACTTTTATGAATGAATTTTTAATCTCTTTTTTCCACTTTTGAAGTGTTTTACCAAAATCTCGAAAAAGATGATGATCATGATTTTTAAATAAGCGAATGAGTTCATTGAGTTCATCATCACATGTATCATATTCAGCAGTTAAATTAAATTCTCTATATCTTTCTTTTAATCGATATGCAGATTTCAATGTATCATCAATAGATAATAGATAATCAAGAATAGTTGATTTATGCCAATAGGTATTTAGTTTTTGAACAGGGATTCTACCATCGTGTATATCCTCATAATTTTTTAGAAAAAAATAATGAAATTTTTTGAGCATGTAGTAATACATATCATCATGTTCGGGTGCACTTTTGTTTAACCTATATCTATTCATGACTTCAATTCTAATGTGTCTAAGCGCATCATTTAAATTTCTAATGATATGAAAAGAATCAACAGCAATGTGTGCATGAGGAAACGTAAGCTCAATGACTTCTTTATAAGAAGGCCACATATCGATAACAAAAGCTTTAACACGCAATTTTTCAGATTTAGGAAAACGTGAGAATACTTTTATTAAATAGTTTTTATGTCTCGTGGGATAAATATCAATTAGCTTTTGATATTTAAAGTCGAAAAGTACACAAGCATACTTATATTTAGAAACTTTAGATGTATAAAATTCATCCATACAAATGACTTCTGGTAAAGATCTTCTTTTGGCATCCACAAAGTGATCAAAAATATCAACCACAGTTTGTTTAGAAACAAAGTAAGTGTGAGCAGCGGAAGTGAATGTGTGTGTATAGTCTTTTAAATATTCCAATATAGAAAATTTCGTGTAAGTTGATATGGACTCATACTTTAGTGAAAAGGGATTATGTTCGTAAAAGACTTTACCACACATTAAGCATTTATATCTTCTGGCATGATATATTAACCTATAATTTTTATCCAGAAGTACACTGTGTGTGATTTGACGCATTCGATAACTGTGAAATCGCTCGGTTATATGAGAACAACTTGGACATGTTTGAGGTGCTTTAAATAAGCGAAGATGAAGAGCAATCAATTGATTAGATGAAACAGTCTCTATACTTTCAATTAAGTGTTCAATGTGTTCAAGATTTAGTAATTTTATGGTATCATCATTCATGAAGACCTCTCTTTCTACGAATTAGCTAGTTACTAAAATTGTAGCATAGAATGAGGTCTTCTTTTTATATTCAAAAAAACGCTTTAAAAAACATGGTGGTACGCCACCATCATTTGGACAGCTACTATTTAGCCACCATCTATTTTACATAACTAAAGAAAGAAGCTAAATAAAAATTAGCTTCTTTTTTTGTTGTGATATACAATCAATGGAACTTCCATTTCACCTTTAAGTAGGCCTGCATGGTGGGCTTTAAATAGTTTACCCTCTTTGAATTTGAAATACTTATCTGATATAGAAATAGCGATAAAGTCGCCTAAAAATGTATCTAAGAGTGGATGTTTTTCTCCTTGACCTATCAATCCACTATATAAAAGCTCATCTTTAGTTAATAATTGATAATACTGTCCGTATTTTTCTAAAAACATCTTTTTAAACTTATGTTTTTTAAATGGTTTAACAAAAAAGTTTGCTGCTCTTGGTTCCATTGATGGCATTCTTAATAATAATTTTATAAGTTCTTCATCCTTAAATAAATCTATGGGTGTAACATCAACTAATCCGTGATCTGCGATAACAATTAAAATTGTATCATCATTTATTTTTTTACTTACTTCTTCTAAATTTGAATTTAGCTTTTCTAATTCTGTTTTTATGTGTTCGCTTTCTATGCCGACTTCATGTTCAAGCAAATCTGGATATGTCCAATAAGCATATGTGAAGTTTTTTTCATTCTTGTTAGTTATTTCTAGTAATTTTTTCATCTCTTGATGAAACGTTTTAGAGCCATCTGGACGAAAATCTGGAAATAATTCATATGTATTTACATCATTATTTTTTTGCTTAATATAATCATAGATTAAATCTTGTTTCAAATACATATCTCTTAGTGTATTTTGAAAAGTTCTTTGCTCATCATAAAAATCTTTGTTTAAAAAAACCACATGATTCGTATTTTCTTTTTTAAAGAATTGAACCCATCCTAAATACCCACTTTGATATGGTGGGTTTGTCGTAAGTACTGCATTTGTAGCAGCTACTGTCGTAGGTGGAAATACTGATGTTATTTTCTTTATCATGTTTTTTCTTAAAAAGCTATTTTCATCTAAGTGCTTTTCAAGGATATTAGTGCCCATACCATCTAAAAGAATAAGACAAATATGCTTAAAATTTTTATCTAGTTCTTTTTTTAGTTCAGGTATGACATCATATCTTGGATTCACTTGATAATAATCTAAAATGGTATGACTTACATTTAGTATCGAATTTTTATAATCAGGATATAGAATATTCATTAAGATATCTTCTTTTTTATCAGTTTTATTGTCGTTTTTTTATCACCAATAGAAACTGAATCTAAAACCAATTTTTTAGCTTCATCGATACCTTTATCTCTTACATATAGTGTTGCTAGTACATCACCATTTTTTACCTGATCACCAATCTTTTTGTGTAGGTCAATGCCCACATCTAATAAGATAACATCATCTTTAGTCTCTCTACCCGCACCTAAGCGCATTGCAGCTTTACCAATGTCAAGAGCATTAATTTCTGAGATATAGCCATCTTTATTTGCATATACCTCAACTTTATTATTCGATAATAATTGCTCTGGATGTTTAATTTTTTCAAGATCTCCGCCTTGTGCTTCAACAAGTTCTAAGAACTTTTGGTAAGCACGTCCATCTTGAAGTGCAGCTTCTAATAATTCTCTAGCTTCTTTGTCATCTTTAGCTATTCCAGCATCTATAAGTAGCTGTTGACCAATCACTAAAGTCACTTCAACTAAGTCTTTTGGACCATGTCCTTGAAGTGTCTCAATTGCTTCATAAACTTCTAAAGCATTCCCTATCTTATGTCCCAATGGTTCATCCATGCCTGTTAAAATCGCAGTTACCTTTTTACCAGACAACTTACCAATTTCTACCATAAGTTTTGCTAATTTTTCTGCTTCTTCTTCAGTTTTCATAAATGCACCATGTCCAACTTTGACATCTAAACAAATCGCGTCTGCGCCACTTGCTAGTTTTTTAGACATAATACTTGATGCGATTAGAGGAATGCAATCTACTGTTGCTGTAACATCTCTTAATGCATATAATTTTTTATCAGCAGGAGCTACATCACCACTTTGTCCAACAATCGCAATACCTATATCTTGAACTTGTTTGATAAAGTCTTCTACGCTAAGTTCTACATGATAACCTGGTATACTCTCTAATTTATCTATCGTACCACCAGTATGACCTAATCCACGACCGCTCATTTTTGCAAATTTTGCTCCTAATGATGCGAGTAGTGGTCCTAAAATTAATGTAACCTTATCACCAACACCACCAGTCGAGTGTTTATCAACTTTGACACCTTTGATAGGTGATAGATCTATAGAGTCTCCAGAATCTCTCATTGCTAAGGCCAAATGGGTAGACTCCTTGTCATTCATTTGATTAAAATATGTTGCCATTAAAAAAGCACTGATTTGATAATCAGGAATTTTTCCTTTTGTGTATGAATCAATAACATATTCAATTTCTTGTTTTGTTAATTCAAAACCATCTCGCTTTTTAGTAATAATATCTATCATGTGCATAATATCACGTCTCCTTACATATATTTTATCATAATTAAGCGATTTATGTTATAATATCAACGGTAGAAAAGAGGGCATTTATGATACTAGCAATGGTTCGGCATGGACAAACACATTATAATTTAGACAGAATAATTCAAGGACGAATTGACATACCTTTAAATACATTTGGGAAAGAACAAGCTTTAAGTGTTGCAAAAATGATTAAGTCTAGAGGTGAAACATACGACTACATTTTATCTTCACCGCTATCTAGAGCACTAGAGTCAGCATTTATCATTTCTAAAGATTTACAAATGAATAAACCTATTCATGTGATTCAACGATTTGTCGAAAGAAACTTTTATCATCTTGATGGCAAACCAGTAGATGAAGGTATGCCTTTAGTAAGACAAAAGGGATATACGTATCCAGGTTATGAAGACGATAGAATGCTTATTCAACGTGTTGTTTCTGAAGTCTTAAAACTAGAAGAAAGATATAAAGATCAACAAGTTTTATGTATTTCACACTCTCATGTCATCAAATCATTATTAGTTTATATAGATTCTGATAAATATAAGTTTGCAACTTATCTCATTGATAATTGTGAAGTCTTATATTTTGAAATTAAAGATCAAAAAATAATATTTTTAAAACATGAAAAAAACGACTAACTTGAAATATAGTTAGTCGTTTTTTGTTAAAGTATGATTGATAATATTAAATACTTTATCTGCTAAAACTGAAGTCTTTAAATCTTTGACATCTTCAAATAAGATTGGTTTATGGATTGTAACTTTAATCTTAGTTCTTTTAAATGGAATATTATGTTTAATTTGTGTTGATCCTTCAATACTTACTGGCAATAAGTTTGCTTCTGCTTTGATACCTAAGCGATAAGCTCCAGCACGCATTGCAACCATTTTGATATCATTTCTATCTTTAATCCCACCTTCTGGGAAAATGACCATAGCAACACCTTGTTTAACTACTTTTATAGCATCTACCATTGCTCTAGCTGTATTTCTATCACTCGATCTATCAATTGGAAATGATCCAACAGATGTTAGTAACATGTGCATGAATGGTAATTTATAAACTCCCATCTTTGGAGTAAAAGCCGTTGGTCTATTTATAACTTCCATAAGAATAACTGGATCAGCATAAGATTTATGATTTGCGTAGACAGTCAATCT
>CAKMKH010000050.1 GCA_927441705.1 uncultured Acholeplasmataceae bacterium
ATCGGCAATGAACAGTACTTTAAGGTCCATAGGTTTCAGCTCTTTCCAGGGCATGGTCAGATCCTCGCGAAATCGACCCTGCCAGTTAAAAACTGTTAATGAGGTTCTATCGAGCACAATATATTCTTCTAATCTATCAATACCTTCGCTATAAAGTCCCAATAAAAATGCAGTAACAACAAATATTCTTAGCATTGGATGTTTAAAAATATGTTTTAATCCTAATTTAAATTGATGAATCATAGAATGTGTCATCACTTCTTTTTGAACATGTTCTTTCATCACGAAAATTAAAACTAAACTCATCATTATATATAATATAGCACTTATCAACATTGGAAGTCTAATATCAATAATTCCAAAACCTAAAGCTCCTAAAATCCCAAATATAGTCATTATTTTACTTACAGTATTAGCTTTAATATAGGTTTGTTCAATTTCTTTATTATGAGTTTCATCTGAAACCCACGCATCTAAAGCCCCACTTATAAATGTATATCCAAATCCCCAGACAATTTGTGCAATAAATATCCAGACAAATCTTAGTGTTGATAGTTCAATTAAAAACCCTAAACCAATAATAAAATAACCAATCACTACACTTAATTTTCTAGAGTATTTATCAGCAACCAAGCCAGTAGGTATCTCAAAAAAGATAACTGCTATCTCTAAAGCAGTTCCTAATAAAATAAGCTGATAAGGTTCTAAATTTGCTAAGTCAATACGATAAACGATCGCAGATGTCATCATCATCGTCATCGCAAGATTTAAGATGCCTACTTGAATAATGTATAGTCTTCTTGGATTCATAGTTTACCTCAATAATCTATTTTACAATAAAAAAGAGCATAAAAAAAGAGGCTTTCGCCTCTTTTAAAAGTTTGTCAATTGACTATTCAAGAATTTTAACTACTGAACCAGCGCCAACTGTACGTCCACCTTCACGAATTGAGAACTTAGTTCCTTCTTCGATAGCGATTGGATGAATTAAATCTACAATCATCACTGTGTTATCACCAGGCATAACCATTTCAGTACCTTCGTTAAGTGTAATTACACCAGTAACGTCAGTTGTACGGAAATAGAATTGAGGGCGATAGTTTGAGAAGAATGCTGTATGACGTCCGCCTTCTTCTTTTGATAATACGTAAACTTGAGCTTCAAACTTGAAGTGTGGGTTTACTGATTTTGGTTTAGCTAATACTTGACCACGTTCAACTTGTTCACGGTTGACACCTCTAAGAAGTGCACCAATGTTGTCTCCAGCTTCTGCGTAATCTAATAATTTTCTAAACATTTCAACACCTGTTACAACTGTTGATTTAGTGTCAGTTAAACCAACGATTTCAACTGTGTCACCAACTTTAACTTGTCCACGTTCAACACGGCCAGTAGCAACTGTACCACGTCCTGTAATTGTAAACACGTCTTCAACTGGCATTAAGAATGGTTTGTCAGTTTGACGTACTGGAGTATCAATGTAAGTATCTACAGCTTCCATTAATTCTTCAATACCAGTTACCCATTTAGCTTCACCATTTAATGCACCAAGTGCAGATCCACGGATCACAGGAATTTCATCGCCTGGGAAGTTGTATTCTGTTAATAGTTCACGAACTTCCATTTCAACTAAATCTAATAATTCTTCATCATCAACCATATCAGCTTTGTTTAAGAAAACAACTAGCTTAGGTACACCAACTTGACGTGATAATAAAATATGTTCACGAGTTTGTGGCATAGGGCCGTCTGCAGCTGATACAACTAAGATACCGCCATCCATTTGTGCAGCACCAGTAATCATGTTTTTAACGTAGTCAGCATGTCCTGGGCAGTCAACGTGTGCATAATGACGTAATTCTGTTGAGTATTCAACGTGTGCTGTATTAATTGTAATACCGCGTGCTTTTTCTTCTGGTGCGCTATCGATTGATGCATAATCCTTAATGTCTGCTAATCCTTTTCCTGCTAATACAGTAGTAATTGCAGCAGTTAAAGTTGTTTTACCATGGTCAACGTGGCCAATTGTACCAATGTTAACATGTGGTTTTGTTCTTTCAAATTTTTGTTTTGCCATTTTAATAGTCCTCCTATTTTAAATTGAATTTTTTATTTTTTTTCATCATACTTATTGTATATTAAATCAAATCATTTTGCAAGCGAGCAAATTAATTCATGCCACGCTTTTTCATGATTTCTTCCATAATTGATTTTGGTGTGCGATCATAATGACTAAATTGCATCATGAATGTTGCACGACCTTGAGTATTTGAACGAAGTGATGTAGCATATCCAAACATTTCAGATAGTGGTACGAACGAACGAATTGCTGCTGCATTTCCTCTTGTCTCTTGACTCTCCATACGTCCACGTCTTGATGTGATATCGCCAATAACATTACCAACATACTCATTTGGAACAACGACTTCTACGTCCATGATTGGTTCTAATAGAATCGGTGCACACTTGTTTCTTGTTTCTTTTAAAGCCATAGAAGCTGCAATCTTAAATGCCATTTCAGATGAATCGACTTCATGGTATGAACCATAATGTAGAGTCGCTTTAATATCAATTGCTGGATAACCTGCAATGATACCATTTGGCATTGATTCTTCTAAGCCTTTTAGTACTGATGGAATATATTCTCTAGGAATGATACCACCAACTACTTTATCAACAAACTCAAATCCTTTACCAGGGTTTGGTTCGAATTTAATCACAACGTGTCCGTATTGTCCACGACCACCTGACTGTCTAACAAATTTAGATTCGATGTCAGCTTCTTGACTAATTGTTTCACGATATGATACTTGAGGTTCAGCAACATTTGCTTCAACTTTAAACTCACGTTTCATACGATCAACAATAATATCTAAATGAAGCTCACCCATACCTGCAATAATTGTTTGTCCAGTTTCATGATCTGTAAACGTCTTAAACGTTGGATCTTCTTCAGCTAATTTAACTAACGCAACATTCATCTTTTCTTGATCTTGTTTTGTCTTTGGTTCAATTGCGACGTTAATAACTGGTTCTGGGAATACCATAGATTCTAAGATGATATCATCTTTTTCCATAGCTAGAGTATCTCCAGTTGTCGTATTTTTTAAGCCTACAACAGCAGCAATGTCACCAGCGAATACTTCTGAAATTTCTTCACGGTGGTTCGCATGCATTTGAAGGATACGACCAAATCTTTCTTTGTTATCTTTATTTGTGTTTAGAACGTATGATCCAGCTTTAATAGATCCTGAGTAAACTCTAAAGAATGTTAAGCGACCAACATACGGGTCTGTCATAACTTTAAATGCTAAAGCTGTAAATGGTGCATCGTCATTTGAAAATCTTTGAATTTCTTTACCATCTGAATTGTGACCTGTAATAGCTGGTACATCAGTTGGTGCAGGTAGATATTCAATAACTGCATCTAATACAAATTTAACACCTTTATTTTTAAATGAAGATCCACACACAACTGGGAAAAATTTAACAGCTAATGTGCCTTTTCTAATTGCAGCTTTGATTTTTTCATTTGTGACTTCTTCACCTTCAAGGTAACTCATCATAATTTCTTCATCAAAATCAGCAACCGCTTCAATTAATTCCATTCTTTTTTCTTCGACAATGTCAGCTAAATGTGCAGGTATATCAATGTTTGTAGTGACTTCTTCAGCATTACCATCAAAATGATAAGCTTTTCTTTCAATCAAATCGATAATACCATCAAATTCTGCTTCAGCACCGATTGGCCATTGAATAGGAACTGCTTTAACACCTAAACGATTGTGAATCGTTTTAATTGCTCTAGCGAAGTCCGCACCAATTTTATCCATTTTATTAATGTATACAATTCTTGGTACTTTATATTCTGTAGCTTGTCTCCAAACTGTTTCTGTTTGAGGTTCAACCCCTGCTTGTGCGTCTAGTACTGTAATAGCACCATCAAGCACACGCAATGATCTAGATACTTCTACTGTAAAATCAACGTGACCCGGAGTATCAATGATATTGACTTTATGATCTTTCCAGTATGCTGTTGTAGCTGCTGAAGTAATCGTAATACCACGCTCTTGTTCTTGAGCCATCCAGTCCATTGTAGCTGCACCATCGTGAACTTCACCCAATTTATGAATTCTACCTGTATGGAATAGAATACGTTCTGTCGTTGTTGTTTTTCCGGCATCAATATGGGCCATAACGCCAATATTGCGCACTTTTTCTAATGGGAATACACGAGGCATAATTTAAATCTCCTTCTTTACCAGCGATAGTGAGCAAATGCTTTATTTGCTTCAGCCATGCGGTGTATATCTTCACGTTTCTTCACAGCTGCACCTAAACCTTGTGATGCGTCTATGATTTCTTTCGCTAATCTCTCTTCCATAGTCTTCTCATTACGCAATCTAGCGTAGTTGATTAACCATCTCAATCCTAATGTTGTTTTTCTTGAAGCTCTAACTTCTGTTGGTACCTGATAATTTTGTCCACCAATACGGCGTGAACGGACTTCTAATACCGGCATAATGTTATTTAATGCTTCATTAAAAACTTCTATTGGTTCGCGTCCTGTAACTTCTTTAACGCGGTTGAAAGCTCCGTATAAAATACTTTGAGCTGTACCTTTTTTACCATCAACCATAATTGTATTAACAATACGAGTCACTAATTTTGATTGATATATTGGATCTGGTAAAACATCGCGTTTTACTATGTGTCCTTTACGTGGCATCTAGTTCACCTACTTCCTTTCTTTTAATCGTTCATTTATAATTTTTTATTTTTTAGGGCGTTTTGCTCCATACTTAGAGCGTGATTGCATACGGTTTGCTACACCTGAAGCATCAAGTGTACCGCGTATAATGTGGTAACGAACACCAGGTAAGTCTTTAACACGACCACCACGGATCAATACGACACTATGCTCTTGTAAAGAGTGTCCAATTCCTGGAATATAAGCTGTAACTTCTGTTTGGTTACTTAAACGAACACGTGCATATTTACGTAAAGCAGAGTTAGGTTTCTTTGGTGTCATTGTTGTAACACGAGTACATACCCCACGTTTTTGTGGTGAAGTATAATCACTTTCGCTTTTATGTAAACTATTAAATCCATAGCCTAGAGCAGGTGATTTTGATTTGTACTTTTTATTAGTTCTTCCTTTTTTTACAAGTTGCTGAATTGTTGGCATTTGCTTGTTCTCCTTTCCTTAACACATATCCATGTGTTTCATTTTTTGTTTTAAAAATATTTTTGGCTTAATTAAGCCAAAATATATAGTCGTTTCTTGTGTATTTCACACAGCGTTTTAATTATATAATATCTTATTGATATTGTCAATGATTTTAACTGAAATTTCTTTGATTTTTACCTATTTTTTAATATTAATACGCATTTTTTACATATAAAAAAGATATGGTTATAAATCTGATTAATTTAACCACATCTTTATATGCTACATTTCTTCTTTTATTAAACTACTCAATATGTTGAGTGTAACCGCTCCTATTAAATTGCCAATTACCACAATCACCATAAAGATGAGTGCCTCAAAAGTAAATACACGTCCTAAAAATAAGTAAACCATATCTGCAATGCTATGCTCAAATCCAGCAACGATGAAAATACTTACTGAAAAGATGACTACAGCTAATGCTGCTCCTTGATTTTTGATCTTATGATAACTATCAACTGCTAGATACATCATAAACCCACAAAAGATTGCAAGTACTAAAGTTTCATACCACATTTGGTCTAGTTTTGACAAAAACAAAGACTGAGCTTGATTAATTGCTATATTTTTCCCAGACAATAAAAAAAGACTTGAAGTAAACAAAACACCAATTGTGTTACCTACTAAAGTAAGTCCTAATATCTTAAGATACCCTTTTTTATATGGCAATAAGTAACCCACTTTACCAGTAAATAGATTATAGCCTCTGGCTACAATTAAAATGAGCGCAAAACTAAATAGAATTGAACCAATAAATTTATCTTGAGAACTGACATATAAAATGCCACCGATACCTACTAGTATCCCTGACATGATTGCTTTTATTAAAGTTATTTGTGTTTTAACCATTTTTTACCCCTTTTTAAATCCATAGATAAATCCAACCATTTTATTCGCGAGTTTGGCTGGTAATATTTTTTGTAAGAAGACAAATACTTTATATTTAAACCCTATGGTTTTATATAATGGCATGTTTTTTCCTCTTAAAAGTTTATATATAACTTTTGCAGCATACTCTGGATCCATACCATTTTGTTCATCTTTTTCCATGACTGCAATAGATTTTTCAACACGTTTAACATAGTGTTTACTTTCATCTTGATTCTTTTTTCTATTTTTTGTGAAACTTGTTCTAATATCGCCTGGCATCACACTGCATACTTTAATATCAAATGGTGCAAGTTCAATATTGAGACTTTCAGAAAAATAGAAAAAAGAATCAAGATGAAAGTAAACACTATGTTAAACGTGTTGAAAAATCTATTGCAGTCATGGAAAAAGATGAACAAAATGGTATGGATCTAGATTGTTAATCTCAGCATAAATAAC
>CAKMKH010000051.1 GCA_927441705.1 uncultured Acholeplasmataceae bacterium
CTTCGAATTCTATGAAAGCATAAGGTAGCAAATCATCTGGATCTGTTTTTTTAATTTCACCTTCAAGATTTGATAAATATATTGGTGTGTTTTTTGGCATAAGTTCATGCATAACTTGTCTACAAGCTCCACAAGGTGAAACAGGATGCTTAGAATCAGCTACTATTGTCATAGATTTAATATCTTCTTTTTTATATCCTTGGCTAAGTAGTGAAAATAAAGCACTTCTTTCTGCACAATTAGATAATGGATAACTTGCATTCTCTATGTTTGCGCCATGAATAAAAGTTCCATCTTTAAGTTCAATGGCAGCACCTACTTTAAAATGTGAATAAGGCACATATGCTTTTTTTCTTGCTATTTTTGCTTCTTCTATGTTTTTCATTTTGTACTCCTTTGTAATTTCGCTTTATTTAATATTATTTCTTGCATCTCAGTCATTTCTTTTTCTTCTTCAGGTGTATGATGATCATAACCTTTTAAATGTAGATAACCATGAACTGCAAGAAATCCAACTTCTCTTTCAAAAGAATGTTCATAATCAGCTGCTTGCCTTCTTGCTTGATCTAAAGAAATGAAGATGTCACCTAATGATCTAATGCTTTCATCATCATTTATAAATGATAAGACATCAGTCGGTCTATCTATTTGTCTATAATCAAAATTCATTTTGTGAATTTGATCAAGTGTGACAAAAACAATTTCCATACTAGTTTTTTCTTTAATGGTTTTAAATACTTTTTTTAAGAGTTTTTCAACTTCCAAAATATCCTCTTCAGTTTGATTATGAATATTAATTTTCATTTTGATCATACCTTTCAAGAATATGTTGAACAAGTGGATGTCTAACAACATCTAATTTATCAAAAGTAATAATTTTAATATCCTCCATGTTAGCTAAAATGCTTAAAACTTCGTTTAGTCCACTTTCTCTATTGTTTTTTAAATCAGTTTGCGATGGATCTCCCGTAATAATCATTTTGGATGAAAACCCTAATCTTGTTAAAAACATTTTCATTTGTGCTTTTGTTGTGTTTTGAGCTTCATCTAAAATAACACATGCGTTTTCTAAAGTTCTACCACGCATATAGGCAAGTGGTGCTATTTCGATAACACCTTTTTCTAAGAGTTGAGTTGTTGTTTGCATACCAAGCATTTCGTATAAAGCATCATATAAAGGTACTAAATATGGATCAACTTTTTCTTTTAAGTCGCCTGGTAAAAATCCTAATGACTCACCTGCTTCAACAACTGGTCTAGTTAAAATGAGTTTTTTTACTTTACCTTGTTTTAATTCTCTAACAGCTGCAGCTACAGCTAGATATGTTTTACCAGTACCTGCAGGACCAACTCCGAATGTTAAATCATAAGATTCAATAGCTTTGATATAATATTTTTGATTAAATGTTTTTGGATATATTGCTTTACCCTGATCATTAACTATAATTTTTTCACGATTGTTATATAATTCAAATACACCGTCTAGTTCATTTTTTTCTGCCAATTTGATAATATACATGACATCACGTTCATTAAACTGTACTTGGTGCTCAGCTAGCTGAATTAATACAGTAAAAATTGCTTCCAAGAGTGGGAGCATTTCTTTTTTTGCATCTGTAATTATTTCAGAACCTCGAATAGAAACTAATACACCTAGATATTGCTTAAAAACTAAAAGATTTCGATCTTGGACACCAACAAGTCTACTGATTGATTCAGCATGATGAATTTGTTGATTTAATTTCATTAAATCAGCTCCTTATCGTGTATTTATTATACCACATGAGAAAAAATAAAAAAGCACAGAAGTACTTTTTTTAATGATAAATGATTTAAAAACGCACCTTATCGGTGCGTTTTTTTTACGATTTACTTTTTCTTAGCGCGTGCTGCGCGTGCACGATCTTTACGTTCTACACTAGGTTTAACGTAAAATTCACGCTTGCGTGCTTCTTGGAGGTTTCCTGACTTAGAAACATCGCGTTTAAAGCGACGTAAAGCATCTTCTAATGTTTCTTTTTCGCGAACAACTGTTTTAGGCATAGTCTGCCCTCCTTCCACGCTTAGATTTAATAGCCTTTTACATTATATATGATTTTTTAAAATTTGTCAAAATTATTCACATTTTTTTAATGAGAAGTACGTTAGGGCATAAATTGAGGCAATTTCAGTTGGTAAAATGTTAAATCCAAGTGAAATAAAGTGCGCACCTAACTTTTTAAACAATATTCTCTCCTCATCGGTAATACCACCTTCTGGACCAACAATGATTGCGTATTTTTTCTCTAAATCAATATGATTAACGACATCATTTAATGTTGTTGTTTTCTCGTTTTCGTCAGCAACTAGCAAAATATCGTATTGCTTGAAATCAATTGACTTTAAGTTTTTTGAAAATTCTATTTCAGGCACATCAAATCTATGTGCAAGTTCAGCTGCTTCTTTTGCAATTGTTGATAGTCTTTTAATTTTATTCTCAGTGTTTTTTTCTTTAGAAATTGAGCGTTGCATCTCCAAAAATATGATTTTAGAAACACCAAAAATAGTTGCATATTTACTTACAAAATCTATTTTATTTCCTTTTGGTAATCCTTGAAAAAGTGTAATATCAGCAGTTATATTTTTTTTGAGTTCATCTATGACACTAAACTGAACATCTTCATCAAGACGAGTCAATTTGCATTTATAACAAGACAAATCAGAACACACAATAATTGTGTCATTTACTTTCATACGCATAACTTTGATAATGTGATGCGCATCTTCGCCTATTATAATATTTTGTTCGAAAAGTTTTTTGTCAATAAAATATCTTTGTGACATAATAATCCTCCATTACGAAAAAAAGCGTTTCTCAAAAGAAACACTTCTTAAATTTTATTCTTTTATTATCTTGGCAAGTTATTTGATAAAACAATTGATACAATCATAACTACTGATAATACGATTGATGCACGAGTAAGAAATAATTCCATGCCTCGTATTTTCTTGTTTTTAAATAACTCAGATTTTTCACCACTAAATGCATCTTGTATATTATCATCTGACGATTGTAATAATACTGCGACAATTAGTAATACTGCTGAGATAATTGCTATCCAATCTACCCAAATCATAAGTGACCTCCTAAAATTCAATTTATGATATCAAATTTTTAGAGTTTTGTCAATAAATCTGGACATATCTCGAGATTTTATGATGAATTTGTTCGTGTTATGTTTTTCAACTCTAAGAATATGATTTTTGCATATATTAATTCACATATTTTAATAGTTTATTTATTGTGTTTATGAGCTGGAATGCCTATCAACTTGCTATTTGCTGGAGCATCTTTTACAACAACAGCATGAGCTCCAATAATACTATGATCTCCTATGTGAATAGGACCGATAATAGTTGCGTTTGCATAAATTATGACATTGTTTCCAATTTTTGGATGTCTATCAACTTTCTCGAAAGTATTGGCACCTAATGTGACACCATGATACAACACACAATTATCTCCAACAACTGCTGTCTCGCCAATAACAACACCCATTCCATGATCTATAAACACACCATTACCAATGACAGCCCCTGGATGAATATCAATTCCGGTTTTTCTTCTTGTTCTATAACTCACAAATCTAGAAAGAGTCTTTAAACCTTTTTTCCAGAAAAAATGAGCGATTCTATGTCTTCTTAAAGCAATTACACCTGGATAAGTGAAAAATAACATTAGGCATCCTGGTGCTGCTGGATCATATTTTTTTGCAGAATTTACATCTTTAGCTGTACATTTAAAAAACATATTTATTCGTATAATGTTGTCGATAAGTAGCGTTCACCAGTATCGCAAACAATCGCAACAATCCTCTTTCCTTTATTCTCTTCTTTTTGAGCAATCTTTGTTGCAGCAAATAATATAGCGCCAGATGATATACCTGCAAATACACCTTCTGTTTTAGCAAGCATTCTTGCTGTGTTAAAAGCATCTTCATCAGAGACTGTTATAATTTCATCAATAATGTCAACATTTAAAACTTTTGGCACAAACCCTGCACCAATACCTTGAATCTTGTGTGGTCCAGCTATACCTTTTGATAAAACTGGAGAACCTTCAGGTTCAACTGCAATAATTTTAACATGTTTAAGTTTATCTTTTAATACTTCTCCTGTACCGGTTATAGTTCCACCAGTTCCAACTCCTGCTATGAAAAAATCTAATTGATTATCTGTATCATTAAGAATCTCAATTGCAGTTGTCTTTCTATGAATTTCTGGATTCGCAAGATTTTCAAATTGCAAAGGCATAATATAATGATCATTTTGTGAAATAAGTTCTCTTGCTTTTTCAATTGAACCTTTCATGCCTAGCTCTTGTTTTGTCAGTATAACTTCAGCTCCTAAAGCTTTTACAATTTGAACGCGTTCTTTGGTCACCGTTTCTGGCATGATTAATATTAAATCATATCCTTTTGAAGCGCATATAAAAGCAAGACCAATACCAGTGTTTCCACTTGTAGGTTCCACGAATACTGTATTATCTTTAATTAAACCTTTTTTCTCAATAGCATCTATTAAGGCGAATGCCAAACGATCTTTAACACTACCAAGTGGATTTAAGTTTTCTAATTTTACTACAATTTCAGCTTTTGCACCAACTATCTTTTCATAATTTTTTAATCTAAGCAGTGGTGTATTTCCAATTAAATCTACATAACTTTGTGCGATTTTCATATTGTCACTTCCTTTACCTCGCTTATTATATATGTTTTTAATAAAAATTGCTTGTGATATGATAATAGAAACGATTTATGCTATACTATTTTTGGTGATTATTATGAAAATTAAAGTTTTTACTCTTGGAACATTTAGAAGTAACTGTTATATCGTCTATCAGAATCAACAAGCCATCATTATAGATCCAGGATATGATAGTGATGAAGTCATCACTTTTATTACTGAAAATCATTTAAATGTAACTGCAATCTATGCAACTCATGGACATGTTGATCATGTAGGTGGGATAAAAAAAATTAAAGACCTTTTTAATCCTATCGTCTATGCACCAAAAAAAGATGAAATATGGATGATAGATTCTATATATAATCACGTAGGATATGTCGTTCCAATTGATGAGTATATTGATGAAGGTTTTGAATTATTTTTAGAAGACTATAAATTCGTTGTTTTCTCCACACCTGGACATTCAGAAGGTGGCACTATATTATACAACGAAAGAGAAAATATATGTTTTTCTGGTGATACATTATTCTTCGAAACTATAGGAAGAACAGACCTACCTTTTTCAGATTTTACTGATATGAAAAAAAGCGTTGAAAAAATGTATACTATATTGCCTGATAAGACACAACTTTTCCCAGGACATGGAAGATCAACCACTATAGGGCACGAAAAAAAGCATAACATGTTTATAAAATATAAGAAGCAAACCTAAAGGTTCGCTTCTTTTTTTTATGCTATCCGTTTTAATATAACTAAAGTTTCTAGTGATGTTGTATGATAAAACATTCTAATTGGATGAATATGTTCAATAACGTATTCATCACTTAGACTAGCAATATCTCTAGCTAAAGTTTTTACATCACATGATAAATAATATATTTTTATAGGTTTTAAAGTTTTTAAAGCACTCACAAACTCAGGCATTAACCCATTTCTTGGTGGATCACAAATAACCTTGTGAATCGTTTTATCAGATTTAAAATTTTCAGCTCGTTCATGCAAAATATCAACGTTTTTAATTTGATATCTTTCTTTGACTTGTTCAGCCAAAATAATATTTTGTTTATTAGATTCTACCATGATGACTTTTTTGACTTGATCATAGATGTAATACCCAATTGATCCAATGCCACTATATGCATCTAATACAACGTCAGTATTCTTTAAATCTTGTTTTATGATATCATAAGCTTTTTGAACAAGAGGTAAGTTTATTTGAAAGAATGCTCGATCGCTTATCGGTATATCAATGCCATTTAATCCCTCAGTAATAAGATTTCCGCCAAACAGCGTGATACTTTCTTTACCTAATATGACTTTATGATTTCTATTAATATTGAGCGTAATCCCAACAACTTCCTCAATCTTTTGAAGTTCGATAACTATTGCGTCAATACCTCTTACCAGTTCATTTTTAGAAACAAATGTAACCAAAATTTGACCTTTAAGATTTGTTCTAAAAACAACATGAGTGAGCGAATTTCTCGCGATATTAAATGCCTTATCTGAAAAGAACTTTAAAATCTTATTGGTTGTATCATCAGATAAAATATAAGCATCCACTTCAACTAAATCTTTCTTAGATTCATCGTATAATCCGAGCTTTAAAACGTTACCATTTATCACATGAAAAACAGATTTATTTCGATATCCTGTATCTCTTTGGTCATAAATTGTTTCATCTAAATCTACATCTAGATTTGCGATTTTTTGAAAAGTTTCTTTTGTTATTTTTTCTTGCCATCTAAGCTGTTCTTCTAAAGACATATGATATAAATCAAGTGCATCTAGAGAGACATCCTCATGGACTCTATGCTCACTTTTTTCTATAATTTCAATAATCTTAGCTTGACAAAAACTTTTTTTAACACTTGTTATCTCAATATTTGCAACTTCGTCATTAAGTAATTTAGGCACAAAAATAACATATCCTTCATGCTTAATAACACCTTGCCCTTTATAATCTATATCTACTACTTTACCAATTAATTTACTACCAACAGTTAACGTCATCGTTATCATCCTCTTTGAAATGTTTTGCTAAACCACCTTGTGATGTCTCTTTATAAGATTGATGCATATCAAGGCCAGTTTGATACATCGTTTCAACGACTGTATCAAAACTAATTTTTCTTGAATCACTTAAGAAATAAGATAATCCACATGCATCAATTGCACGAAGTGCAGCTACAGCATTTCTTTCAATACATGGAATTTGAACATATCCATTCACCGGATCACAAGTCAATCCTAGATGATGTTCCATTGCAATTTCTGCTGCATATTCTACTTGTTCTATTTTTAGTTTAAATAATGTTGCATGCGCTGCTGCAGCCATTGAGCATGCAGATCCTATTTCTGCTTGACAACCTGCAACCGCACCACTAATCGAAGCATTATATTTGATTAAGTTACCAAATAAAGCTGCTACACCTAATGCTTCTATTATTCTTTTTTCAGTTAAGAATTTATGCTTTTTATGCATATAATAAAGTACAGCAGGTAAGACTCCACATGCACCACAAGTTGGTGCAGTTACTATTATACCACCACTAGCGTTTTCTTCACTAACTGCAAAAGCAAAACTACTCACCAATCTATTTTCTGTAATTTCAGGCACTTCATTTGGTTTGTTATGATGATATAAGTCATATGCTTTTCGTTTCATCTTTAGTGGACCAGGTAAAACACCTTTTGTATGTATACCTCGCTCAACTGATTTTTTCATGTGTTCCCATATCTCTTTTAAGAAAAGTTTAATATCTTCGCCTTCAACCATGACTACATAATCAAACAAAGTCATTTGGTTAGCTTTACAATATTTTTTAATTTCTTTTAATGTGTGATGTGGATAAATCATTGGATCAATGTCTTCTTCACCAACAAAAACAATTCGTCCTCCACCTACACTATGCATCTCTTTTTCAATAATAACTTTATCTTCGAATATTCCTTTAATAATCATTGTATTAGGATGCTTCTTGACATCAATAGATGAGGAAAAAGTCACCATAGATGGTGACAACGTATCCTTAATCGCTTCTTCAGTTAAATGTCCTTTGCCTGTTAACGCAAAAGAGTTATATAAAGTAATGTCATATATTTGAATGTATGGATATTGTTCTTTTATAATCTTGCAAGCCTTAGCAGGACCCATTGTATGGGAACTAGAAGGACCATATCCAACTTGGTACAAAGCGCGTATTGATAGCATTTATTTTTCCTTATTCACTAAATTTTCTTTTTAAGTAATTGACATAATATGATGGATCAAATTCTTGTTTAGTTGCAAACATCAATATCTCTTTTGGAGTCTTCGACTTACCAAAACGATGCACATGTTCTTTTAACCACTCATTGATTAAAGAAATTTGATTATTTAGAATTGCTTCTTCTATATTAATTTCTTTATTCATTGCATCATATATTTGTGCAGCATAAGCTGATCCTAGAGCATATGTTGGGAAATATCCAAACGATCCAAATGACCAATGAATATCTTGTAAGACACCTTCTTTATCTGTAGCAGGTCTTTTTCCTACATATTTGCTCATCATACCATTCCAACGTTTAGGTAAATCTCTAACTTTTAATTTGCCACTAATAAGTTGTTTTTCTAACTCATAACGTACCAAAACATGTAGAGCATATGTTAACTCATCAGCTTCAATTCGAATTAATGAGCGTTCTGAACGATTGATAAATCTATAAAACTCTTCTAAAGTAATATGATTTAATTGTTTTGGAAATATTTCTACTAGTTTTGGATAATGAATTTTCCAAAATGCATATGATCTGCCAATCATGTTTTCATACATTCTTGATTCTGATTCATGAATACCTAAACTAGTTCCACCATGAAGCATTGTATCATCATATTTTTCATCGTTTTGAAGTTCATAAATGGCATGACCCATTTCATGAATTGTTGAAAAAATACTTGATGCAAGGTTATCTTCATGATATTTTGTCGTAATACGTGTATCAACACTGCTTACACCAGATGTAAACGGGTGTGCACTTTCTTTTAATACACCTTTATTTTTATCATAGTTAAAAACGTCAATTAAATATTTTGCAAATTTAATTTGACCATCTTTTGGGAATAAACCTTTAGTTAATTTTCTACTAAAACGATGTTTAATCTTTGTCACTTCTAATACGAAAGGTGCTAAATCTTCTTTAACTGTATTAAAGAATAAATCATATTCTTTTACCCCAAATCCCTCTTCATACATATCTAATAGGACATCATATCCTTTTAACTCATCAGTTTCTAAATATTTGACTAGCTTTTTATTAAAATCAACTATTTTTTCAAGTGTAGGTCTAAACATTTCGAAATCATTTTTTTCTTTAGCTTCAGCCCAAATATGTGGTCCTTCTTGAGTAAGTAATCCATATGCTAGATATTCTTCTTTTGGTACTTTCTTAATCATTCGTAAATCTTTAAAAGCTTGTTTAATTTCTACTTTAAAATCATGGTTCTCTAATTGATCTATGTTCTCGTATAGTTTTTCAATAGATTCCATATATTCCGGATCTGATTCAATTTTATATAATTCTTCTTGAATCACAGAAAATTGCTTAGCACTATAAGCTAAAGATGCCTTTGGTGCTTCAGTTTCACGATCCCAGCTCATAAGCCACATCATATAACCATAAGCTTTTAATTTTTTTCTTGTTTCTTCATAAATTTTAATGTATTTATCCATCCCATTTACCTTCTTTCTACCCATTTATTATATCATAGGAAGTCTGTGTTTTTATAAAAACATAATTGTCGCAATACCAAAATAAAGTACTAGTGCGATAATATCATTTAATGTAGTCATAAGTGGTCCAGAGGCTGACGCTGGATCAATTTTAAATTTATGAAGTGATAATGGAACGATAGCTCCCATCATAGATGAAATACTCATTGCACTAAATATTGCAATACCAACAACTTTTGCAATATCAAACGGGGTTTGGTCAGATGAGTTTGTTACTGTTAATAACGCTGTTACAAATCCAAATGCTAAAATAGCAAGTATAGCACTATTTAAGAGTCCTATAGAAATCTCTTTAAATATATGTTTTTTAGCTTTTGAGTTTTGATCAAACATGTCTTGATGAAGTCCTAAAATTGTAACGGCCAAACTTTGAGTTCCAATATTACCAGCCATACCTAAAATCATTGGTTGAAATAGTATTAATACAGTTACTGCCTCAAGAGTTGCTTCAAACATGGATAGTAGAGATACAGTTATTAAGTTTAATACTATTTCAACCAATGATTTTAGGTATGGCTGGTAATATTGGAACTCAAAGTTTGGCCGTTACAATTTTAGGACTTCATCAAGACATGTTTGATCAAAACTCAAAAGCTAAAAAACATATATTTAAAGAGA
>CAKMKH010000052.1 GCA_927441705.1 uncultured Acholeplasmataceae bacterium
GAACAATCATAACGATGAAATAAGGAACACTTAAGTATTTTTCAACTTGACGTATAGATTTCTTTTGTTTTTTTGGTAAATCGTTATCTATTTGATATGAGTTGCGGTTCATATCCATTTCTCCATGACATGGATATCTTCAGGTCCAAATTTTAAACCAACCTTGCTATCCATTTTGTGGTGATCTGTTGTATGGATGGTATATGTTCTTATATCTGTTTTAACATCAATTTCATAATGAACACCTTTAAATGCAATACTATCAACTACACCAGTTAAAAAACCTTCTTTTTCATCTACGATATCAATATCTTCTGGTCTAATAACAACATCGACTTTTTCATTGCGAGAAAAGCCTTTATCAACACATTCATAATCCTGTCCATCAAATGAAATAAGATAATCATCTTTCATGATACCTTCTATAATATTAGATTCACCAATAAACTTTGCAACAAATGTATTTGCTGGTTCATTATATATGTCTTCTGGAGTTCCAATTTGATAGATCTCACCTTGGTTCATTACCACAATCTTATCACTCATCGTTAAAGCTTCTTCTTGATCATGAGTTACAAAAATAAAAGTAATACCGGCACTTCTTTGAATTTCTTTTAATTCATATTGCATTTCTTGTCTTAATTTTAAGTCTAGTGCAGCGAGTGGCTCATCTAAAAGTAGAACCTTAGGCTCATTGATCAATGCTCTAGCAATAGCAACTCTTTGCTGTTGCCCTCCGGATAACCGATGAACTTCTCTTTCTTCATATCCTTCTAGACCTACAAGTTTCAAATATTTATTAACTTTAAATTGAATCTCATCTTCTATTGTTCTTTTAGTAATAAACTGACTTTTCAAAGATTCAATTTTATGTTTTATCTCTTGATTATCAGGATTAGTTTTTAATGTTTGTTTAAGTGATTTAATTTCTTTTTTTAACTGATGATTAGGGTCTCTTAGTTCATAGATTTTCTCATCAAGTTCCCTTTTATACTGTTTAATTAAAACTTTATCAGAAGTGCTTTTAATTTTATGTTGATAAGATTTTTGAATTTGTTTAATTTGTTCTAATGTAGATAAAGAATCATTTTTCACTCTTAATCCAAATGCCACGTTTTCAAACACATTTAGATGTGGAAATAAAGCATATCTTTGAAATACCGTATTTGTTGGTCTTTTATGTGCTGGAGTATCTAAAATGGATTCACCATCAAAGAGCACTTCACCAGCGCTTGGTTCAACAAACCCACCAATAATTCGAAGTGTTGTTGTTTTACCACAACCAGATGGACCAAGTAGCGTTACAAACTCATTTTGTTCAATAGTAAGATCGATACCTCGTAAAACAACTTGACCATTAAACTCTTTAGTTATATCTTTTAATTCAATTAATGCTGCCATACTTTTCCTTCCTTTCAAACGTTTACTCAATGTAAATATTTTAGGGTATATTGAACTGTGTGTTTAGTAATTGTAAACACAAAGTTAAACTATCATAAACCATAACACATACATTATATATGATATATATCATATGTCAAGAATTAAAGGCAAAAAAATATTTTATACGCACCTTTATATAAATATATAAAACTATATGATATAATTGAATTAATCAAAAAATTAAACTATTTTAAGGAGCACATCATGTTTATATTGGCACTCAAGAAAATGAAAGAAAAAAAATATGTCATACAATCTCTATTGTTTTTTACAGCTTTTATGGTCATTTATACGATTGTAGATTCACTAAATATGAGTTATACCGAAATGCAAGAAACATATGGTCTCATATTAGTCGTTACAAATATTAGTTTAAATGTTATCATGAGTCTTCTATCTACACTACTTATGCATCTATCAACAGTGATGGTAGAATTAAAAGGTAAAGAAGGTAAAGGATCTACTTTTGGTTTTCTATCTGTTTTATTTGGAATCTTAACATATGGATGTACAACTTGTGTGATTGCTTTTTTTGCAAGTGTTGGAATCGCATTTTCTGTTATTGCACTTCCATTAGCTGGTCTACCGTATAAACTCATCTCATTTGTTTTAATTATCATTGGTCTTTTATGGATTAGACACGAACTTGATCATGGTAAATGTCGAGTGAATTTAGATAAACCTATAGAGGAAGCATAAGCTTCCTTTTTTTTATATTCAAAATAATGTGACAAGGTTGTCACTTTATGTCAAAAAAGTATTGACAAGATAATAAAAATAATATATGATAGATATGTGACAAAGTTGTCACTTAAAACGATGTTACTTAAAATATATTTTTTTAACTCAAAGATGACACAACTGTCACATAGGAGGACATATGCCAACACAAACATTTATGAACTTACCCATAGAAAAAAAGAATCGCATTACTGATGCAATCATCACCGAACTTAGTTTGCATACATATGAGCATATCAATATTCAAAACATCATCAAAGAAGCAAAAATTCCAAGAGGTAGCTTTTATCAGTATTTTGATGGGAAAGATGATGTATTTGCTTATTTTTACCAACATTTAAAAGAGATAAAATTTGCATTTTGGGGTCCATTATTTACTGATCCTTTAGATATTTCATTTTTAGATCGTATCAAACTTATCTATGTAAAAGGATTTGAATTTGATCAAAAATATCCGCGTCTCGTAAAAGTAGCGAAAAAAATTTCAGAATCCCCTACTTTCCAAAATGATGAAAATTATCAAAGTGGTATCAAACAGTCTATAGAACTATACAAAAACTTTATTATAGCTGATCAGCAAAAAAACATAATCAGAAAAGATATAGATCCCGAGTTTTTAGCTAAAATGATTATTGAATTTATGAAAAATATTACACTAGAAGAATTACTTAAGGATACAGCCGACTTAAATGTCGTTAAAGATAAAGCAACAGAACTCATAGAAATTATCGGGAAAGGAATACAAACACATGTTTAAAGTAGAAAATCTACATTTTAAGTATCCAAAAAACAAGGAAGAGACTATCAAAGGTATCTCATTTGAGATTCAGAAAGGAGAAATTTTTGGTTTTCTTGGACCATCGGGAGCAGGAAAATCAACAACACAAAAAATACTCATTAAACTGCTAGACAAGTATGATGGCATGATTACCTATAACAATAAAAATATATTAGAACTTGGTGAAGAGTTCTATGAAAATATAGGTGTAAGTTTTGAGATGCCAATTCACTTTTCTAAAATGACTGCTATGGAAAATATAGAGTTTTTCTTAAAACTTTATAAGAAACAAAATGATGTAGAATCCTTAATGAAAAAAGTTGGTCTTTGGGAAGACAAAGACAAAATGGTTGGCGAGTATTCTAAGGGTATGAAAATTAGATTAAACATCGTTAGAGCGCTATTAAATAGCCCAGAAATGCTGTTTTTAGATGAACCTACTAATGGACTAGATCCAACCAACGCAATGATCTTAAAAGATATGATTCGTGTATTTAAAAATGAAGGTGGTACAGTTTTTATTACAAGTCATATTATGAGTGATATCGATCAATTATGCGATAGAGTAGCATTTATTGTCGATGGACAAATCAAAGAAATTGACTCTCCAAGAAACTTAAAAATTAAATATGGAAAACGCACGTTAAAACTTGAATATGCTGAACATAATAAAACGGTTGTTAAAGAATTTCCTATGGATGATATTGGTAAAAACACAGAGTTTATCGATCTACTACAATCAAAAAACATAGAAACCATCCATTCTGGAGAAACAACACTTGAAGACATATTCATTATGGTAACAGGCGTTGGTTTAAATCATGAGTAAACTTGGTATACTCATCAAAGGTGAACTTCAAAGACTAAATAAATACAATGTTACCACCATAAGCTTTGTAGTTGCAATCATCTGGTTTTTATTACTGTATTTCATCGATGACATCGATATGTTATCTTCTATGTTACCTTTTATTATAGTTGTTGATGCAACGATGATGTCTATCTTATACATCGGTGCTATGATGTTTTTTGAAAAAACAGAATCAACAATATCAACGATGCTAGTTACTCCTGTATCAAATCAGGAGATGATACTTTCAAAGATTATCGCAAATACAATTCACATGCTATTTTCATCAATGTTAATTATCGTTGTCTTCTTCTTTTTAAAAGATGTCGATGTTAATTGGATCTTAGTCATCATAGCTTTAATCTTATCTGTTTTATTTCATTCTTTATTAGGTTTCATGTTTAGCTACCATACAAAAGATTTTACTTCAATGCTAGTTGGTGTTATGATGTACTCTTTTATATTTTTAATTCCACCAACTCTAAACTTATTTAACATTTTATTTAAAGGTGAAGTATGGGAACATATTTTACTTATACTGCCAACACAAGCGGCAATTAAACTAATCGAAGTTGGTTTTGGAGCAACTATAGAGCTTAAATTCTACATTAGCCTAGCTGTCATATGCTTAGGAGGTCTAGCATTATATAAATTTTATGTGCTACCCAAATTCAAAGATTATGCAATTAAGCAGAGCGGGGTGTAATCATGTTAAAAAGAATATTAAAACACGAACTTAAAAATATTTTTAGAGATAAAATGTATATGTTTTTAGCAATTTATCCTATTATTATGGCTGTTATTGCTTATTTTTTAGTTCCTTACTTAGAAAAAACATCACCTGGTTTAGCTCCAGATATTGTAGTTTTAGTATTTATCTTACTTAATGGTTTTATGTTTGGTGCAATTACTGGTTTTACACTATTAGACGATCAAGATGACCAAGTTCTATTAAGCCTAAAAATTACACCAATATCAGTGAAATACTATGTTTTACTTAAGCTAGTTATTAGTTATCTACTAGGAATATTTGCAACTTTTATTCTACTCTTATTAAGTGGATTTCTAGCATCATCAAATTTTTTAGATATCACTTATATTATTATATTAGCTCCACTTCAAGGACCGCTGTTTGCTTTATTAATAAACTCACTTGCAAGCAATAAAGTGGAAGGATTTGTTATTATGAAACTATCTGGGATTATACTATTAATCCCAATTGCAGCACTATTTTTAACAGAATGGACTGAGATTTTCTTAGGTATTATCCCTGGTTTTTGGACTTCAAGAATCATTTCGATGCAACTCATCGAACAAGACTATTTCTTGAAATATTCCTCAGTTTATTTCCTATTAGGCGTTACAGTCCATTTAGTTGTTGGATATTTATTATTTAAATTATATCAAAGAAAAACACATATATAATAAAGGAGAATTTACATGGAATTTTTAGCAATTGTTTTAATCATTTATGGCGTATTACTGCTTTCAGGGTTAATATTTCAATTTCCATTTTTCTACAACAACCTCAAATCAAAAGCACTTATCAACATGATTGGTAGAAAAGGATATAACATCTTGCTATTAGTGCTTGGATTAGGAACACTTATTGCTGGCATACTCATATTAAGTTAAACAAAACGTTATAAGTACATAAAAGAGTCTAGATCTAAATAAATCTGGGCTCTTTTTCTATAAAAAAAGATGTTAGTTTTTTACGACTAACATCTTCTATTGATTTAATTTTAAGTATTTTTTATTCGCCAGTCACTGGTTCTTCAGGTAGATAATCAATAATTTCTTGATATCCCCATTCTGGTGTATATGTTTCTTCAATAATGGTCACTGTAACAAAATATTTACGTGGAAGAATTGAATCTTCTAAGAAGAATTGACTACCATCAATAGATACTTGTTGAACTTGTACAGTAAATGTATAACCAACAGGAAGATCTACATAAACCATATAGATACCATAAGCTGTTGTTTGAAACTGATTGTTGCGATAACTATCAGTTAATTCATCATAATATGATATAGCACTCATTGATATAAATAAATCATCTATTGTACATGGAACTTCTTCTTCTTGTACACGACAAACATTGATTCTCACAAAAACTTTATCAAATATTTCATCTGTCTCGTTGACAACTGTTAAGTTAAAACGAATATTATTTGTAACATCTTGAACAGCGATATAATAATCTGTATAGTTTGTTGGATTTTCATCAAAATCATGTGCATAAACTCTGTATTGTATGTAATTAAACATGCCGTCAAAACCTTCAAAATTATCAGTTAATAATTCACTTTGATATTCATAGCCTATATTCTCTTGATCAACAACTCTTCTTATAATAGCTCCGTCAGGCAACACAAAATTAGGAGTATAGGCTGTTAAAGAAGTTCTTTGAACTTGTCCAATAATCCAATAATTGTCCAGATTTGCGTAATCTCCATAATAAATACCAGTTGTAGGTAACACAGACATTTTTCTTGTTTCTGGATATTCAAGATAATTCACATACATTGCTTCTGTCACTTCTTCAGTATCAACAATTGTATTAAAACCAGAAAATACTGTATCTGATACAAACGTAACATTTATAATCATACTTTCATCATTTTTAAGTTTGTGAGCTGAAATCGTATCAAAAACATAATACCAACTTAAACTTTGTCCCCACATTGTCACACTTGATTGATACTCAGCATGCGTTTGATAATAACCTATTGGCATATATTTATTGAAATCAACTTGATAACCAATACCTGAAATTTTAGACATGAAATAATCTTCACCTTCAACTGCCTCATCAGTTCCATTATCAGGAACAAATGATGCAAAAAGATTTAAAACTTCATCGTTTGGAAAATAGACATGATCAACATCTAATTCAACACGAACAGTTGGTGCTTCACTATATCTAATTTCTAGATCAGCATAAGGTTTTTCTACTTCACCACCATTTTGATAAACGAATACTGGAGTTGTAGATATCTCATATTCTTGTAGTTGATGTGTATAAGTATATACAGTTTGATCTTCTGCTTCAATTTGATATGTAATTGTATATAGATAACGATAACTATCAATCATTTCAATTGATAAATCTGCAGACACAAGCGTTGCAAATGGTGAAATTGTCATACCTTCTAAATAATCCGGTAACAAATCATATGCTAAATCTTCTTCATAAACACGATTAATTAAATCTATGTTGGTAAAATTAACTATATGTGTATTTATATCTGTTTCGATATAATGGATACCATAAGGAATATTTGAAACTATGCTTGAATTTACTGGTTCTAAAACATCACCTTGATATGTAACATCAAGTAAAAAACCATTTGAACTTTCAATTTTACTAAAATGGATTGTTGCGATTTCCCCTGTAACTAATTGAAGTTCTAACCGGTAATCTCCACTAGGTAGCTTGTCAGTAACTTCAAAATCAGCAATAAAAGTTCCAAGACCCCAAACACCCGTTAAGTTGTTAAACTCATTATCATTTTCTACAACACCTTTATAAAGATGATATAACTCTGAATTTATTTCATCACCACTTATATCATCATAAAGCTTTATTAAAGGTAAAACATTGTATTCGTTTGATGCATTGATGATACTATAAGAAAAGCTCATTACACCTAAACTGTCATCTTTTTCATAATGAATTTCATTAGTAGCAGTAATATCTCTAAAATTAGTATATGTAGGTAGAGAGTTTACACCATTTACATTTAGTATTTCTATATCATTAAGCTCTTGGTCATCAGTTCTAATAATTCTTACTTGATAATCTCTATATGTATTTGGATTCATAGCATCATATTGTTCTGAAAAGACTCTGACTGAACCATAATGATATTCTACTTTATCTAGTAAATTACCTGTTCCTGATTCATATAGACTATCATAAATGCCATAAGATAATGGAATAGTTGCAGATGTTACTACAGGAGAGCCATTATCATAAAAAGACGCTCCACTTGCTAGCATATAAGATCCTTGATCAAAATTTGGTTGGAAATAGACTCCCGCATCATCAAAGACAGTATTCACTTTAGGATCTGATTCAACATAAGTTACTAACTCTTTGCTAGGTCCAACATATTCATAAGTACCATTAATATAATAAGGTAACTCAACTGTATTTGGATTAGCGTGTGGAACAAATCGATAAGCTCCATATCCTGGGCTTTCAGGAGTCAAATCATTGACATTAAGATATCCTAAATGATAACCAGTACCGCGATATCTATAATTGTTTTTATTACCTTGCCAACTATAAGTATGGTCTGTGTGTTCAAAAATATAATTTAACCCATCGATGTTTGAGTCAATTGTTGATCGAAGATAGACTGGTCTATCAATTCTATTTGTTCTATTATACTCAGTCTCACCATAATAAGGAAATGATAAATCGTAAATTCCAGTGAGATCATAAGGGCCTATTGGGATAAAATTATCTCCAACTTTTTTATAATCGCCAACCCATTTATATACCCAATCATTAATAACTGGATCAAAATAATCTGGAACTTTGTTTCCAACGCCTTCTGAAGCTTCTACAAAACTCGTCGTATTAACAGGTCTAGATGGCGTATTAACTATAATAGTCGCATTGCTAGGCAAATAATAAGTAATCATGCCACGATCTTCATCAATTGATGGTTTTCTTAATACAAGTCCATCTTGAATTGGATTACCATTTATATCAACTTGTTTGACTTCTAAGTCATATATTGTTGTAGCAAAAGTCACTTCTAGTTGACTCATGCCTATTGTTAATTTATAAATAATACTAGTTGTATCTTCTTTGACTCCTATCCAAGTTGTATCAGGATCTAGATCGAGTTGATGAGGATGAAGTGTATCTAGTTCTAGATGATCTGGAATATAGATACCATTATTAATACCTTCACTACTTGATAAAACATATATACCCATATAATCATTGGTTGTGTTTTCTTCTAATTTGTCAACTAGAACAGGATTTGCTTTATCAATTGGCATATATGCAAAATAATTTTTTAAGTATTGCTCAGTACCAGAACTTCTTATAGGAAGTCTTCTAAATATAAACATAGGAAAGAACACGCCTTCTGCTGAATCATCCATTTCAAATTCTGGAATTGGCATACCATAAATGGACACACTTGGATGCTCGCCTAGCTCTTTAAATGTAAAAGGTGAAATTGATTGATCATTTAAATTAGTTGTAGATAACTTTTCGATAATCGCAATCAATATTTCATTTCCTTGACCTTTTGGCCAACTACCAACAAGAACTGGATCCATAGTTGTTGCAGGAGCATTTCCTAACATATTAGCCATCTGATCAAAGTTATGATTATATCCAAACTTGATTAAATCAAGTGGATAAAGAGCATATGATGAATTGGATAAGAACTCCCAAGTCACTGTGCCTGTGTGGAATTTACCAATAAATGATGAGAATGCATTATATGATGTTCTAGTTGGAATACTAAACATATTAATTTGATAATCTGTTGTATAGCTTGTGATTGCTCTAGTTTTACCATAGTTAATATTATTTGCTATAAATACTTGATTTTCTTGAATTGTTCCAAATCTATTTAAATAAACAAATCCAAATATACCAGCTGCTAAATATTTAGCATAAACGTCTCCATAATTGATCGTATTCATCACTGTTAAAAGACCTAAAGCAAATATACCTGAGGCTTTTGATCTTGTTTCACTTGTTATTGTATAAAGTGATTCATCTGTACCATTATATGCATATACTTCACCGTAATTAATACTAAATAGTATTTTAGCATATTTACTTAAAGTACCTGAACTTACCACTGATAGGTTTTGATTTAAGTCATTTCTTACAACAATTCCTGAAGCATGTGTATATCCAAGTGTTGATAAAGATAGTGCTTCAATTTTTCCATAATTTGCTGAATCTTTAACTTGTGCATATTGACCAGCAAGTAGATAACTAATACCAGCTGATGCAATTTCTCCATTATTCATAACGATATGATTATGGTTAATGATATCTCCTAAATTGATTGCTGTTGTGAGTAATGACTCATTAACCATCACAATACCAGAAGCTCTAGTTGAGCCATTAAATGAACCATTTATTGTAATATTCCCATCATTTAAAACATTATCAATAGAACCTGCAATACCAGTTATATTTTCAATTGACATGTGATTAATGTCATTATCTTCATAATAATTTGTGTTTTTATTTCCATAAGCAATACCCGATGCAAACACATTAAAATTAACGTTATTTGCTAAATTTTGGATAACAGAAATATCTCCACCATTGAAACCATCTTTTGCTAATTTATTTTGACTTGCTTCTTCAAATAAACCATTCACATAAAAATTACCTGATGTAAAAGTTGTATCATGATTAAACTCAACACTGATGCTACCTTCATTACGTAAATGCTCTAAATCAATATTAGATCCTAATATATTTCCTGAAATATTTATCGTTTGATCTGTTACTATATTACTAGTAGTTGCATTAATTAGTCCTGTATTATATGATTGAATGACTGATGATTCATTTGTGTTTGATAAGGATAATACACCAGCATATTTTGAAACCAAACTCATATCAATGTCAACATTTCTATTGTTAAATAATCCATAAAAATTAGCATCTATTTGATCAGCAATAATCACTCCAGCCATGCGAACATCAAATTGTTCTAATTCGTTTTGAATAAAATTATTACCACTTGGTAATACCATTCTTAAACGACCATTATTTGTAATACCCATATATTCATAATGTGCTTCAAGATCTTGATTAGAACCATCAACAAAGCCAAAACCAGCTAGAGTTAAAACCATTGGATTATTAACAATAACATCTACATTTCCTTCATTATAAACTTGTTTAACAAGACCTAATTGATTTGTGTTTAAACCTATGATACCACCAGCATATAGTGTTTGAAGGTATCCAGTTTCAACATGTGAAACGATTAATTTTTCATTAATAACTTTAAACATACTATCAACTTGACCACGACCGATTAAGCCACCTAAATATGTTACTGAAGTATTTACACCTAGATATCCTAATCCTGTAATTGATAATGCATTATAACCGTAATCGATAGAAATACCAGTTGAGTTTCCAACAAATCCACCAGTTGCACTTCCACTGCTCTTAACATCATAAGTTTGTAATGCTTGTGTTAGTGTTCCATTTGTTGAAGCGTGATCAATAGATCCACTACCTTCGCCAACCAATCCACCAACATAAAGTTTTGTCATTGCTGTTTGTGACTGAGTTACTAAGATACTGCCATGAACATGAACATTATCAATAGATCCTAAATTCATTTGACCTGCTATAGAACCAACAAGAATTTTTGCTTTATTAGTATATGAATCAATACCATATGTATCAATTGTATAATTTACAAAATTAATATTTTCAATAGACCCAAAGAAAGCTGGGAATAATGCATAACTTGCAAAATTTCCTACTTCTGATGCTACTGTTATACGTAAATCAAGAATCGTATGATAATTTACATCTCCACCTTGACTTGTATTTCTTGGGTATAAACGAGTTGTTTCATCAGATATTGAACTTGATAATATTCCTGTAAACGCAACATTAGCTGCTTGATAAGCTGTTTCTGATACTTGATTCATATCAATATCATTTATGATTTGATAATGACTATCTCTAAATAATCCTGATGTATTTAAAAGAGTATTCATATACACGAAATCAACTGCATTTGTAATATTTAACTTTCCATCTACAACTTTGAGTCCTTGTAAAATAGGATATACATTATTTAAAGTAAGTAATGCTACACCATTTGAACCATCTGCTAAATCATGATATGAATCGTTAAAATACCAATCAATTGAAAAGAAAGTTGAGTCTTGGAATTCTAGAGTTGTTAAACCAGTTCCAATGGTTGTTGCTACTTCATCATCAATAAGTATTGATTCATCATAGTAAACATTACTTATAGTTCCGAAATTTAAATAAGAAATAGCGCTTGTAGATACATTTTCAATAACTGCTGATGACTTAATATGAGGAGTTGCTATGTAACTATTTCTAAATATACCTTGATTAATGGAAACTAAACCTGAGATATGGAATGTTCCTTCAACATTTAATCCTGCGGTTGTTTCTCTTTCATCAATGACATATACATTTTCAATTAATCCGTAATTTTCGCCTGCGATGTTAGCAACATGATCCATAATTCCCCATTCAATTGGTTGGATAATGATCGGATTAATCAAACCTAAATTTTTAACAACACCCGTAGTACTGATCTTAGAAAACATAGCAAAAAATCTTAAACCAGGGTAATTATTGTTATAATCATCCTCATTTAAAATAGATTGGAAAAATAGATTAGTAATTTCATATCCTTGGCCATCAAATGTTCCTGTAAATGGTTCTAAAAATCCAACAGGAATATATCGATAACTAATATTTTGTTGAACGATTTCATAATAATCAATGTTTCCACCAAGAACATAATCAAGACTTAAATAAGTTGTTTTATTTGTTCCACGACTAAGCTCTGAAAACATATATAGATCATAAGCTGATTCAATGACATAAGTCTTGCTTAAATCTATTTCTGATATAGGATTAATAATGTCATTAAAAGGTATATAATCACTTTCAAAATTGACATCGCTTTGAGGAACAAATCCTAAGTCATGTCCAGTCCATGAGCTTGATTCTTGATAATCGAAACCTTTAATTCCGTGAAATCCTAATAAGTTAACAAAAAATAATAAAGTAACAACAATAAAAAGACTTAGAATCGTTTTTTTAATAAATATTCTTTTCATTGTGTCACCTCTTTTCTCTTAACTAAAGAATTGTGGGTCTATGCCCCATTTTTCAACAAATCTGTTTGCTTGTACAATATCGACAATCATATCAATATGAACATAACATTCTTCATCAAATACTTCATTTGATCTAGCTGGATAGCTGTCACCGCCATCTATAAAATTAATAATAGTTGTTTGGTTTTTTGGGATAATTTGGTTAATATATGTATAACCTTCTAAATCGTATATTGCATTAAATGTAGGATGTACTTTAAACAATGAGAATGGATAATATGTACTATCCTTTATAGTATGATATACATTTTCAATCACTGGAGCAATTGGATACTCAGGATTTTGATCTAAATAAGTTCTGGTAAGTTCCCATTCATCTTGTAATTTAATTCGAACCCTAGCTGCTACTTTTGAAGTTATAGCAATATCTATTTTAAGATTTCCGATATAATTCTCACTTAACTCATCAAAAGCATTTACAATGATTATATTTTTTTCTGCATCATAATATGGACTTTCTATATCAATAACTTCATCATTAAATGAGACTAGTAATTCTATATTATATTCTCCAGAAGAAATAAGAATTCCATGTTCTCTTTGAAATTGGAAATATGCATATACAGTAATGATAGACATTACAAATACCAACGAAAATGTTACAAGTGAAGCAATCATATGATATCTACGAACTAGGATCATGGCGTTATCTCTCCTTTATCATTGATTGATTCAACTTTTAAAGATAATACAAATGACTCATTTAAATATGCTTCAGGTGTAGTAAGACTATCATAGTCTCCCCACATGACGATTTGGAAAGTCATTTGGTCATCAGCTTTTAAAACTTGGTTGTACATTAAGATGAGCATTTGATCATTATGAGCTTTAACAGCTAACAATTGTTCTTCTTTTGTTGAATATCCAGATATAATTTGATTGATATAGGTGTGATAATCAGTTGTCATCATGCTTGGATCTTCTATATTAATACCTTCATATATAATGATATACATCAATCCTGGAATTAAGTTTGTTTCATCAATAGTAATCAAATGTTTTGAAAGTGGAGCATTTATATCAGAGATGATATCAATTTTTACACTTGATGCTATATGATTAAATGTTTGATACTTATCCAAAATAACTTCATTTTCATAATCTATGAATGCAAGATCATCAACTAATATATCAAGCACTATGTTTGAATCATTAGCTTCCATCGTAATTGCTAGCTCACCAGCTTCAAAGGTAGCAAGACTTTTACGTTCAACATATGTGAACCAAGCGTATGTAACAGATGTAATTGCAGATACTATAAGTAGTACGACGATTATTGAAACATATAACTTTTTCATCTTTGCCCTCCTTTTTAAAAGCATAAAAGCCAGTCGACCTACATGTTAATGTAGATGCAACTGGCTACCTATTCCTAGGCCCTATAGCTTTGCGTCACTAGATTGCCCTAGTTTTGCCAAACAGTATAAGTTATTTATTATTTTCTTCTTTAATAATTTCTTCCAAAATCTCTTTTTTTTGAGCTTCTCTTAAAGCTTCTAATTCTTGTTCATGCTGTTTATCAAGCTCAATTTTTTTATCTTCTTGATACGTTCTAAACATATGTATAACTTCTGAGATTAACATAATTGTCAAGACAATTGCCAATCCTCCAAATATGAGTGATTTTGATGAAGTCATCATTTGTGCTACAGGTTTCAAAAACGTAATCTTTGATTGAAATACACCTTGAAAATTGTCTTCAGTAACATAGTCTTGATAATTTGGCTGATCTATTGAACTGTTATTATCACCTTTAGTAAGCAGTCCTTCATCATTAATATTGACCACTCTATGGATAACAAGTATCGGAGCACCTGATCCATTAACACCTTGAAAAACTATTACATCTCCAATGCCTACTTCATCAATGGTAGTTTTTTTTACTAAAACCATATCATTAATATCAAGTGAATCTGGTTGATCACCTATCATTGAGTCTGTTGGTACAACAGCTAAAGCCCTTCCAAAAATAAATACAGGTTCATTTCTTCTAAGTGCAATCGTCCCCGATACCATTAACACTATAGAAGCAATAAATATTAAGATAGCAAGTCCTGAAAAAATTCCTGTAAGTGCTTTTTTCATATAGTCTCCTATGTTGAAACTGTCATGTAAATATGATTAACTTTAAATATTTGACTCATAAAAATATTGCTATTTGTATATGGGATGCCAAGCATATCTTGTCCAAATATTGTTGGATCAAAGTATAAATCAAAGTAAACCACTAAAACTGAATTGGGATGATTCTCAACTCCCATGGGTACATTTGATAAAAGAGGATACAAAATATCATTGTCATAATCAAAAAGTTGATTTGCATAACTAATAATACCATTATCTTTTTGATCACTAGTTTCTATGTTATTTTCGATATAAGTAACTTTAGTAACTTCATAATTGAAAGCTGATTGAATCTTATTAACTGGCAAATCATATCCGATAGACTCTAGGCCACCTAAATCAAGTTTTAATCGGCCTACAGAAGTCCCAACACTCGTAATTTTTATTGCAAATGAGAATCTTTCGCCTGGTGCAACTTTCCCATCAATTAAATGTGCGTATGTCGGGTTTGGAATATATTCGTAACATAAATCTTCACCTACAGTACAAACATTATCAATGAGTGTGATATTTTGACTACCTTCATGCATCTCATTTTGATATATATAAAACTCATATTCAGCTTCTACACCAGAAACTTGAGAGATTAAAGCTGCACTATTTTTATTTGTAAGTGTAAACCAAGCATATAACGATACAGTAAGTAATGATAAGGCTAATATAACTGACAATGATGATACTAAAATCAATTTATGATATGCAGTTACTTTTTTAAACATAGCCTCACCTTCTTTTTCGTTAGTCTAATCTTTTTTAATATTTTGTTCTAGTTTCTTTATTGTTTCTTGCATTAATTTTTCTTTTTGTTTTCTAAGTCTTTCTTCTGATTGTTTTAATAAACGCTCTTGTTGCTGTTTTAGTCTTAATTCTTCTTGTTGTCTTTGCTTTTTCAACTTATCTTCTACACGTTTACGATCTGCTTTTTGCTTATTCTTAATCTTTTTAAGTTCTGTCTGATAAACGAGTTTTGCTTTCTTTTTTTCTTCTTGAATAATTCTATTTTCTTCATCTTTAATCTGTTTTCTTGTTTCTTTTATCTTTTGCGTCACTTCTTTATGTTCATCGGCTAACAACTTTTTAGCATCAGAGACATATTTAAGATATGATGATAATGCTACTTGATTTTGTTTCAAATTTTCTCTTTCAAGTTTTATTTTCTCTTCAATAGCAATTTTTTTTGCATCATCAATCATTTTCCGCTTGTTTTCTTTTATAAATTGTTTGTCTAAGTCGTCTATCTCTTTCATTAACCTTTTTTCCATCCGAATCGTATTATTATAATCGACTTCTTTTGTTTCACGGATAATTCTAGCGACTCTAACTTTTTCTTTTAATTTATCTATCTCAGCTTCTGTATCATCTTTAATTAGACTTCTGAAAATATAATCTTCATCAACACTGTCATCTAACTCAAAATATGATTTATATATAGCATTTGATATCTCTAAAGTTTCTCTGAGTGATTTTCTTAATGCCACTTCAAAGCTTGATGAATTTTCTAGATTATCATCAAGTGATTTTTTAAATTGTTTTTTATATTCTTCAAGATAATATTGATTAATATTAACATCTTCAATATCAATTGATGGTTCTGATTCTACAAGTTCTTCAAGACGCTTTTTAAGAATTTTAGGGTTTTTCTTTTGATACTCGTTAATATCTAAATACTGGTAATGATCTTCTAATGCTTTTTGATTTGCATATACTGTAGAAAATGTTTGTAGTGCAAGTTGATATACATTTTTTGTATAAAAACGATCAAATGTTAGATTTTGTTCTTTAACATCAATATCAAAATCTAAAGTATGATATTTATCTAGAAATAACCATAATGTGTAACAGTTTTTATAGTCAAGGTTTTTTAACAAAATTGAAGTTTGCATAATTGGTGCTTTAACTGGTGTTGCATTTTTTAACTCTTGAATAAATGGTGTCATTTTTAGTCCATTAACAAGTTTCAATAAATTATGGATTCTATTTAAGAGTTCATAATTCATTTTATTAATATTTTCATCTACTAGATCTTCTTTTACAACAAATCCAATATGCATATCAATTTCAGAATCTTGAATCTTAAACTGTGACTTTAAATCAAAATGTTTTTTATTAAAAGAATCTATATTTTTTTTAACTAAATCATAACGTCTATTTACGAAATCAAATAAACGATCAATTAGCGATTTTATAAATCTATTCTCATATATTGCATATTCTATTTCTGCTTGAGTTGTCAATATCCTTTTAGGAATAACATCCGTTCCATGCATCTCTTTAATCAGATGTGTGTGTGATGCTAAATGTCTAATAGAATCACTATTAGTTTTTTTAGCTTTTTCAATAGCAACAATCTCTTGATCATATCTTAATCCAGATTTTGGATCGCGAATAATTTTATTTAAACTAGGAAAAAATGACTCTATAGTCTGGATCCAATCTTCATGAAATGTCTTAATTTCTGTAATACTTTTTTGATACATTTCATTTTCACCAGATAAAAAGGCTTGATAGAAGTCGTTTGGAAATGGAAAATCCATTTCTAAATCATGATAAACAGAACTTAACTCTTGATGAAATTTTCTTAAATCTGTTAACTTCTTCATAAATACTCCTAGTATGATTTCTTAATGGTTGTAAGGTATGCTTGACATTCAACAAACGAGTTTTTACCAAATAAACGTTCAAGTAATCCTGATAATTCACTAATTTCAGTTTGCAAGAACGGTAAGTTTAAACTTTCAAACTTTCTAAAGATTTTACGAGCCACAATGTAATCTAATGCTTCATATTCTGAACCACCACATGCAACGTATACTGGAACAAATGCTCTTATTTGTTTCATAATACGATTACCGAATGTTACTTTGAGATTTTCAGTAATGAATTTATCTAAGCGTTCTAGATATTGAATTGCTTTTAAACTTAATGGGTGATCTTTTAAAGCTTGTCTAAATAATTCTTGAAAATAATCATTTGACATTGTAATACCATTTGTTGGAGGTGCATCAATATAACTTGATTTTGTATTAATTTCAATTGGTGTTGCTCTATCATAGACTTTATCTGTAATTGTGAATGTAGAGTCATCTTTATTCGCTGTACCAACAAACCATACATTTTGAGGTAATAAAATTTTACCTTTAGTAAAATGCTTTGGATCACTTGGTTGTGTACTAGGCACAATGTCAATTAACCATTGGTCTGCATCAGGCATTTCCAATAGTGATAATAACTCCGCAAAGTAATATTCAACACGTGCTAAGTTCATTTCATCTAATACGACGATGCAAATATCATCACGATACGTTGTTTCATAAATCGCTTCTAAGAATTCTGTTTCATTAAACTTCTTTGTAAATTCATTAAGATAACCAATCATTTCTGCACGATCACGCCATGATGGCTGAACTGCAATAATTTTGGAATCATTTCCAAAAAATTTACCCATTGCGTAAGGTAGTGATGTTTTACCAGTACCAGATATACCTTCTAAAATCATTGTTTTCGATGAAGCAAACCCTGCAAAGAATGCTGATATAATTTTTCTGTCATAGAATAGCCCTAGTTTTGATGCCGAAAAGTTAATAAATCTAGTGACCAATTCTCTTAGGTTAATCATATCTTCTTCTTTCATACGAATTTGAGTCATACGATTTTCGTATTCTTTGTCAATTGCAATAAGTTTCGTAAATCTTGATGGACCCTTAAATGATTCATCTTGCTCTTCTTGAAATGCTTGATCAGCTTTTCTTTGTTCTTCAGGAGATAAACCCAAGTTAGAAACTTTAAGTGCAAGTATCTTATTTTTTTCTTCAATAAGTTCAACAGTTTTTTCATTAAGAAAAGAAATTTCTTCTAAAAGCTCATCTTTTTCCATTTCTCTACCAATAAAACGAATATATCTACTAATCCATTGATATAGTTTTAATACTAAGAAAATCATGAACGCTAAATTGATAATTAAAACGACAAAAGCCATTACCCAGTCGAGTAATGTGTATTGTGAGCTTGAAAGTATGAACTTTTGAAAGTATTCAACTATATCATTAAAAAGTAAATCGGCAAATGCTTTAAAAAGATTTTCAAAAAATTTACCGATATTTGCAAAAAAGTCTCTAATGAAGTTGATATAGTAACGTGCAAATTCTACCATACGTTCTCCTTGAATCTTCTAGCTAATTATTTAGATTGTTCTTTATTTTCCTTCTTGAGCTCAGCTAACAATTCTTCACGAAGCTTATCTTTTTCAGCCTCTAATAATTTCTTGGTGTCTTCTTTTTCTTGTGCGTATTTTTCTTCCATCTTTGCACGATTTAATTGGAGAATGTTTCTTCCAAGTACAATGCCTTCAAAAGCCAGAATAAAAACAACTGGTAAGATCACAAATAACGCAAACCCTGTTGGGGATTGTAAGTAATCAAGTGTATTTCCAAATCCTGAAATTTTTGAACTGTAAGTCGCTAAAGCTTGATCAAAGTTAATCGGTTGATCTGGTTGAGTATTTGTGTTATTAGAAACTGGATTGTAGTCAGCTTGAGTGACTAAATATTCGTCTTCTAAATTAATCTCTACAACTCTATGGGTATTAAACTCTCTGATAGACATATCAAAGTAAGTTACAATATCTCCCACTTTAAGTTCTTTAACTGATTCTTCATCTAACATTTTTACAAGAATCATGTCTCCTTTTTCAAAGGAGTCATCTTGATCACCTAACATTGAGTTAGATTGTACTGACAAGAATCCTCTACCAAAGATATTCGCAATATCGTTTTCTTTTTTTACTTTAATGTTAGCCAGTGAAAATATTAACAATACAATAATAATGAGATAAAACAGTGAATTCAGTGTAATTGACAATACTTTTCTTGTTGATGTTTTTTCTGCTTGTTCCATTTAAATTACTCCCTTTATTTATATTATCCTTCACTGTCTATTCTAGCACAATCCATGAGGATTGGTAAGTGCATTAAGCAATTTAATGCACTTACCAGACTAGAAAGTAATAATTAATTCAAATATGTATTAATATAAATATTAATTATACTGCATCAACACCTGTAAATTGGAATGATGATCTTATAGTTTGACTTAAAATAGCATTATATGCATTTAAATCCCAACCTTCTAACCAAATTCTTATTGTGATTGATCCATAATATTGTGATCCTGCATTGTCATAAGCTAAATTAAGTACATCAGTTGTATCAAGCATATCTAAGACTCTTGTTTGAGTAATTGAAGTTACTGTAGCAACTGTTGTGAAATCTTCAATACCAAAAGGTGAAGTTTGACTATCTGAGAAATAATAACTATGTGCACCAAATGTACCTGTGTATGCTTCATCACCAGTACCAGGTGTTCCATCAGGATCATTTATTATACCTTCATAACCAGTTCCACCAATACCAAGCACGTGATTATATGGTGTTGCAGTTGTTGCAGGTCTTTCATATGCTGTTAATTTACTTCCTACACCAATAGTTTCTTGTATGGAAATTCTAAATGCATCTGCTGCATTCAAAGGAATTAGTGTACCTGCAGATACTGGAACAGCTATATAAGATGATGTACCTGAATCATATCCAATCGCATTAAATGCTTGATCAGCTGACCATGTGAATTGTGTTGAATTTAATGAAACGCTTGTCCAATCAATGCCATTAGCAGAGTTAGATCTAAAGTGAAGTGGTAATTCTAAGAATCCATTATAGACTGGTCCACCTGCTGCGCCTAATCCTAGTGTTGTGAAATTCTCACCATCTATTGTAGTAACATGATTAAATCTGAATGCATCTACATATTTAGTTGCTATAAAATCTTCAATTGCTTGTGTTGTTAACGTAGTAACCCAGTTTAGCCCCATATTATCTGCAACTTCATCTGCAGTACCAATTGCAATTTCAATCCCTGAATCAGCGATAATATCTGCTTCAAAAGTTTGAACTGCCGCACTATTTGTTAATGTAAACCACGCAAATGTTGTAGTTCCCAGTGCTACCACTGTTAATACAACCGTAATAATCGATAATAATAATTTTTTTGTAATTTTTGTCATTTTTCTAGTCTCCTTAAATTTTTCTTTCAATTTTTTATTTTTATTAACTTTCGTTAAGTTAATCCAATATTTCAGGTGGAATTAACGCTTTAAATTGCAATTGAATCTTTACTCGATCATTTTCAATCGCATCAAATGCATCTGCATCCCAACCTTCTAACCAAATATTAATTCTTACCTTACCTCTATAGATTGTCTTTTCTTTTTCATTCATTTCACCGGTTTCTTGTAAAACCGCTACTAGTGAATCATTATCTAAAGCTTGGTAAGGATTTGATGAATCAATTTCTGTAAGTCTGTAGCTTACTTCTTGTGTTGTATTAGGAAGTCCTATAAGGTATCTTGCTCTTTCTACAAAATAACTGTATGCTCCATAGGGTTTTCCATAACCTCTTAACTCATCACCACTCGGATCAAAGATAAATTGGTTTAATTCATCATCTAATCTTATATCGTTAAGATTATTTTCATCTTTTAACTCGGTGATTGCAACTCTTATACTATCTTTAGCATAATATGTATTTTTATCACCTTTAAAAATCATGTCTTCTTTTTCTGGACCATACCAGAAATCGTGTTTTGATGTCCATACTACTCCATTAGAAATAACAAATGTTCCATTAGCTGATGTATCGTAAGCAACTTGATCACTAACATCATTTACTAAATATATATGCTTTTCTTTGACTGTAGTTTGAAACCATAAATCAAAGGATAAATAGTGTTCATTAGGTATTGCTACATCTACATCTCGTAAACCACCTGTTTGAAAGTTTAATCCATCTGTTGAGGTTACATCAACTAAACCAATGTTTTCAAACATTTGATATAATTGATCTGATGTTAAAACTGAATTATAATTAATACCATCTAAAGAGATTTGCAATTCATCTCCTCCAGATGCACTTAATGATAAACCTTCAATGTTGTTAATCGTTGATAGACTGATCCAAGCGAATGTGACCGTACCAAATGTTACGAACACCAACATTAACGTGATGACTGATAAATATATTTTCTTAATCATCATAGTCAATCACTTATTCCAATCCATCAATCGAGAAGTTCATTTGTAGTTTAATTCTTCCACCCATCACTTCATCATTGGTGTCTGGGTCATAACCTTCTAGCCACATGATCACACTAAATTTTTTAACTTGTTCAGGTTCAAATC
>CAKMKH010000053.1 GCA_927441705.1 uncultured Acholeplasmataceae bacterium
AACAATCCAAATGATGCGAATGAACTTGGCATTGGGATGGTACATCAACATTTTAAATTAGTTGAAATATTCACTGTGCTAGAATATATCATATTAGGTGTTGAACCTAATATGATATTTTCTAGCACAGTGAATATTTCAACTAATTTAAAATGGTGCTGGAAGATCTACTTTAATGAGCGTTCTTTTTGGTTTATATCAACCAGAGAAAGGTGAAATTAGAAAAAACGGTGTAAAAGTTGATATCAACAATCCAAATGATGCGAATGAACTTGGCATTGGGATGGTACATCAACATTTTAAATTAGTTGAAATATTCACTGTGCTAGAAAATATCATATTAGGTGTTGAACCTAATAAATTAGGCTTTTTGCAAGAGAAAGATGCAAGACAAAAGGTTGTAGATCTTTCTGAACTATATGGGTTACAAGTTGACCCTGATGCTTTAATTGAAAAGATTTCTGTTGGTATGCAACAACGTGTAGAAATCTTAAAAATGCTTTATAGAGATAATGAAATACTTATATTTGATGAACCTACAGCGGTTTTAACTCCTCAAGAAATTGATGAGTTAATGACTATTATGAAAGGATTTGCTAAAGAAGGCAAATCAATTTTATTTATCACTCATAAGTTAAATGAAATTATGGCTGTTGCAGATCGTTGTACTGTATTACAAAAAGGTAAGTACAAAGGTACTGTTGAAATTGATAAAACTTCAAAGGAAGAGTTATCAAGAATGATGGTTGGTCGAGACGTCGATTTTACCATTGATAAAAAACCTGCTAAACCAAAAGATGTTGTTCTGTCAGTTAGAAATATTTCTATGAAATCAAAAACTTCAGAACTTCAAAGTGTTAAACATGTATCTTTTGATGTTAGAGCTGGTGAGATTGTATGTTTAGCTGGTATTGAAGGTAATGGTCAAAGTCAAGTTGTGGAAATTATCACAGGACTAGAAAAACCAGCTTCAGGTGAAATTTTCTTAAATGGAGAAAATATCACAACAGCTTCAATTAGAGATCGATCAAAAAAGGGAATGAGTCACATTCCAGAAGATCGACATAAATATGGTCTAGTTTTAGACTTTTCATTAGAAAAAAATCTGGTTCTCCAAAGATATTGGCAACCAGAATTCCAAAATAAAGGATTTTTAAAATTTGATTCAATTAGAGATTACGCAAACAAACTTATTAAACAATACGATGTTAGAAGCGGTGAAGGTCCAATTACAATCACAAGATCTATGTCGGGTGGTAATCAACAAAAAGCAATTATCGCTAGAGAACTAGATAAAGAAAGCAATCTTTTAATATCTGTTCAACCAACTAGAGGTTTAGATGTTGGTGCTATTGAATATATTCACAAACAAATCATTAGCGCTAGAGATGAAGGTAGAGCTGTTTTACTAATGTCTTTAGAATTAGATGAAGTAATGAACCTAGCTGATCGTATTTTAGTAATGTATGAAGGTGAAATTGTTGGACACTTAGATCCTAAAAAAGTCACTGATGAAGAATTAGGATTATATATGGCTGGTTCTAAACGAGATGACAAGAAAGAGGTAGCTAAACATGAAAATTGATTTTAGTTTTTCTAAATTAAAAGAAAAATTTGTAAATTTTTCTAAAACAAAGTCTGCTCATGCTTTCAATGCCACACTTCTTGCAATTGCAATCGGGTTATTATTTGGGCTCATTGTACTTTTAGTCGCTGATCCTTCAAATGTTGGCGGTGGATTTAGCAAAATCTTATTTGGTGGATTTGGTAAATTAGGGGATGTCTTCTATTTTGCTATTCCAATTATGATGACAGGTCTTGCTGTCGGATTTGCTTTTAAAATGGGACTATTTAATATTGGGGCATCAAGTCAATATACAATGGGGATGTTCTTTGCTTTATATGTTGGCTTTATGTGGGAATTACCAAGTTCAATTCATTGGTTAGTTGCTATCCTAGCTGGTCTGCTTGGTGGTATGATCATGGGTTCTATACCAGGTATTTTAAAAGCCTATTTCAACGTTAATGAAGTTATTACCTCTATTATGCTTAATTATATTGGCATGTATTTAGTAGATATGCTCATTCAAGGCAATTCTAAAATGTTTATTTCAGATTTATCAAGAACTAGATATTTACCAGAATCAGTTCAATTACAATCTTTAGGTATTGCCGGTTCAAATTTAAATATTGCAATATTTTTAGCAATAGGTGTCGCAATTGTCTTATATGTTGTACTTCATAAAACAACATTTGGATTTGAACTTCTTGCTACAGGTCATAACAAGCATGCAAGTCATTATGCTGGTATTAATTACAAAAGAAATACCATCTTAACTATGATTATTGCTGGTGGTCTTGCTGGTTTAGGTGGTGCATTTGCGATTCTAGCTCCATCAACAATCACTGGAAGCTCAATGACTTATGAGCCTATAAACATGATTGCAGTTAATGGATTTAATGGGATTGCAGTTGCTCTATTAGGTAACTCGAATCCAATAGGCATTATCTTTTCAGCAGTTTTCATCTCACATATTCAAAGAGGTGGTACTTCTGCTAGTTTATTTGGCTATAAACCTGAAGTTATTGATATTGTTATTGCAGTTATCATTTACTTCTCAGCATTTTCACTCATTATGAGTTCTGTCTTAGGTGATTTCATTAAAAAACTTGGACATAAAAAAAATGGTGACATAAAAAATCCTGATATAGAAACGAAGGAGGCTGAGTAATATGGATGTTGTATATTATTTAATTCAAAGTATGCTTCCTGTTGCAATACCCTTAATGCTAGTTGCTTTAGGTGGTATGTTTAGTGAACGTAGTGGTGTTGTAAACATTGCTTTAGAAGGTATTATGTTATGTGGTGCTTTCTTTGGAGCGTTATATATAGTTGGGGTACAAGACTCATCTGTAAATCCTCAGTTATTATTAATCATCGGTATGCTTATTGCAGGTATATCTGGTATAGTTTATTCAATGTTTTTAGCTTATGCAGCTGTAAACATGAAAGCAAATCAAGTTATCTCAGGTACTGCATTAAATTTACTTATTCCAGCAGTTATATTATTATTCTCTAAAATGAGTTTTAATTCTGATGGGATAACTACTGATATCAATTTATATATTAGAAAAGTTCCTGTTTTATCAGAAATACCTGTTTTAGGAGATTTATTCTTTCAAGACACATATCTTTCTGTATATATTGGATTTGCATTATTAATTGTTGCAACCATTCTTTTATATAAAACAAAATTTGGTTTAAGATTAAGAGCTTGTGGAGAACATCCACATGCTGCAGATTCAGTTGGTATTAATGTTTATAAGATGCGCTATTTCGGCGTTGCTCTATCAGGTCTATTTGGTGGTATTGGTGGTTACTTCTATTCTGTTGGTGTCTTAGACAGTAATATTAGTGGTCATACAGGTGTTGCTGGTTATGGATTCTTAGCACTAGCTGTTATGATCTTTGGACAATGGCATCCAATTAAGATTATGTTTGGTGCATTATTCTTTGCATTCTTATCAACCTTAGCTTACTCAATTCCACTTATTCCATTCTTAGAAAATCTTGGTATCAATTCAACATTCTATAAAATGCTACCTTATATTGCAACTCTAATCGTATTAGTCTTTACTTCTAAGAGCTCTAGAGCTCCAAAAGCTGAAGGTATCCCTTATGATAAAGGGCTGAGGTAGTCGCACAAGTATTATTAAAAAGGACATATTTGATATGTCCTTTTTTTATAATCATATTTTCATTAAGCAATCTCTTTTATAATTGAACTGCTTTTGAGATCTTTAATTGCTTGAGTGATTAACTGCTCTAATACATCTAAATCAACATCATCTAGCTTTTTAATATAGAGACAACCTTGACCTGTTTTGTATTTTCCTAAGTTTTTAAGCTCTTCATATTTATTGATTTCGTATGACATGTATAAGGTGATTGCTTGTTTCCTACTTGCAATCCCAAATTCAGGCATGTCACCTTCTCTGTTGGATTCGTAAGTGTAATGAAGTTTCCCAAATCCGATGATTGTTCCCCAAAGTTTCGGTTCTTTTTTAGTTATTTTTCGACCTAATTCAATTAAAATTAATATGTCTTTTTTTCTGGGTTCTTCTAATTCATCAATTAATTTGTCAATATCAGGGTTTGTTATTTCCATAGCTAACCTCTTTTTTATTTTATGATAACAAATCTATAACACATTAAATATCAATATGCTTTATATTAGATGAAACCCATAGTAATAATAGTCAATATGAAGGTGACTAAATTTGCAACAAATCCATACAAAACAGCTTTTTTTCTGCTATATTCTCTTAAGAATATACCATAAATTATCATTTCAGTCGCAAACACAAATGCTTCACCTAAAACAAGCATACCAATTAAACCAAAGATGGACCCCCAGAAATAAAAGCCTGCCATCATCCCTATAGTAAGTAATGCTTGAGTAATTATATTAGTAGATAATACCAATACAAAGCTTTCTTTATTCTTATATTTAAAAACAAATGATAATATAATAAGTTCAATAGCAACTGTGATTAATACTCTTAGAACAAGTGATATACCCATATGTCCATATGGAATGTTTTCCTTTAATATGCCAACTCCTTCTTGATCATATGATAAATCAACATCAGATAAATCATATGTCATCGTAGAGTTGAAAAGTCTACGCTCAATTATATTTGATGTGATTAATACATCATCTTTCGTAACAATCGCTATTTTAAATTGTTCTGGTGCATGAAAATATCCAATATGAAATACATCTGGAGATGCATTAGTCCAAGTCAATTGAGCAGGTGCACCACCATCATAGATTAATGTTCTTGATGCATATCCGTCTTGATCTTGATATCCGTTTAGTATATCAAGTGGATAATCATCTTGATAATACTGATTCATTGCCACATCTAGTTGATCTCCAGATATAGGCTCAACATCAAAATCATAATATATTAATACATCAAAGTAAAACTCTTCTTCAATTCCTATGACTGTGACATCAGCTGTTGCTTTTGGTCCAAAATCTGCATGAATATTTATTGATAATAGACTAAAAGTTATCATCAATAATAAAATAAGACTAAATCCTTTTTTCATAATCCCCTCCTACAATAAAATAAATGCTAATGCAATCAATAATTGCCCTAGGTAATAAGTAAATAAATTGCCTACAACAAATAGATTTCCTCTCTCATTTTTAAAATATATTGGAGCTAATAATAAATCTGATATACCAAATAAAATTGCACCTATCATAAATGAAATACTATATAAGCTAAATGATAGTTCAACAGCCTGAATAACAGCAAGACCAACCATTGTAAAAATCACAAATGTATAGACATAAGTCATCAGTTTAAGGTTTTGAAAATCAATTTTCATGATTTTACTACCTATATAAACTACTATTGTCATTACTAAACCGACGATTAAAGCTAAATAATTAAATCCAACAAAACTTGATATACCAAAAATGTAAAATACATGTCCTATCAAAAAGACTACCATGCCTTGTTTCAAAATATAGTTTCTTCTTTTTTCATAAAACCATTGTACCTCTAAAAATAAATCACCAATCAATCCTGCGACTAATCCAAACATCACAAAAATAATCAAATATATGTACTTATACTCAAACAATAAAGATTGGAATACTAAAGGTTGCGTGGTTGTAAATCTAAAAACACCATACCCAAAAATGATCAAAAACATAAAACTTGTAAATCCTTTAAAATAAAAGCCTTCTAATCTTTTATCATGTGTGACATGATAAATAAATAGTGACCACATTAAAATAAACAAAGCAAGTAATAAATAAATCATATGTTCACCTTCATAACGTATATTTTACTTTATCATAACATAATTTATATGTTTAGTGATAATTTCTTTTTCTCTTCCCAAATCTTCTTGTCCTCTTCATTTATCTTTCTAATGACTTTGCAAGGATTCCCGTAGCAAAGTGTATGATCAGGTAAATCTTTAGTCACAACACTACCAGATCCCACAACTACGCCTTCACCAATGGTTACACCTGGGTTAATAACCACATTCGCACCTAACCATACATTGTCTTTAATAGTTATAGGTAATCCATATTCATATTGTTCATTTCTAATAGTTTTATCTAGTGGGTGTGTTGCTGTTAGTAATGACACTTTAGGTCCAAACATGACATGATTTCCAATGGTTACCTTAGAAACATCTAAGATTGTTAAATCAAAGTTAGAAAAAAAATGGTCCCCAATAAAAATATGTACTCCATAATCAACATAAAAAGGTTGATTGATATGGACATCTTCTCCCATAGAACCTAATAGTTTTTTTAAGATATCTTGCTTGTTTTTGTGATCTGTAGGTCTTAACATATTATAATCATACATTAAATTTTTTGCACGATCTCTCATTTTAGATAACGTTTCATCACTTGCTTGATAAAGCATGCCAGCTAGCATTTTATCAATTTCTTTCATCGCCATACCTTCCTATCTTTTAACTATGATTGTTTATTAAATGTTTTATACCATATTGGAATGACTGATTTAAAATCGTTATAATGGTTAAAAGACTTATTGCAAATCTTAACCATATTGTCAATATCTTTTTGGCCAAATTTTTCTGCCCAAACAATCGAATATAAACTTGCATGTGCAACATAAACAGCTAGTATTTCCCAAAATTTATGTGGAACATCATGATTGAAATACGCATCTATTTGTCCAACACAATATGGAATACTAACCTCTGTTCCAAAGCTTTCTAACTTATAAAACTCTTCATAAGGATCTCCGATTTCAACTCGATTAAAGTCAATTACACCAATATCTTCATTTGGTGTTAAGATAAGATTTCCTGGATGATAATCACCATGTTGGAAAACAGGTTTTTCTGACCAAATTTTATCCATGTTTTCTTTGATGAAATCTATTACATCTTCATCGTGATTAACTCTTAATAAAGATGTTTCATATCTTTTTAATTGAGCTAATTTTTTAGAAGCTTTAGTTGTTTCAGGTGTTTTATCAGATGGCACTTGAATTTGATGCATTTTCTTTAAAATTTTCCCAGCTTTGACTCCTAAGTGATATTGACTATCTATAGGTAATTTAGGAAGTGCACTTTCTAAATCTTCTCCTTCAACCCAAGTTAGTAACATGTAAACATGTTTGTTATGATTACATATACCAAAATCAACAGGCATAGACATTTCGAATCCTAGCTTAGAAAACATTTTTATTTGTTCATATTCATTAAGTTTCAAATCATAGTTTTTAATGTCTGCTAATCTTAACACTAGTTTTTCATGATTTTTCGTTTCTATATAATATTTTTCATCACTTGACCAACCTCGATGAATCTTTTCAAATTTTATCCATTGGTCAGAACCTTTGATTTCACTAAACATTTTCTCATTGTAAGCTAAACTATCTTAGTTACATTCCTTTCCTAAACTCATTTATTTCTATACTGAATTACCAATTTTTATTTCAATAGCTAGAACACCATATCTTTGTTCTTGTGCTTTACTGTAATATTGATACATATCTGTATATCTCGCATCTTTCAAATCTTTTTTTGCATATCCACATTTAAGTAAATCTATATGTTCATAAAGTTCTTGGAAGTCTTTAAACAGATGAAGATTTAAAAGTTCAGTATATATCTTATTTTCATTTTCTATATGATGAAATACAATTTTATCCCCGATTTGAATAAGCTTTCTTTTTTCATCATTTAGTCTAATTTCAAATGTTTTTACCCCATTTTTTATCATAACAAAAGGGGTGTGATGAAGTTTCATATCATGTGTCATTAGCTTATACTCCATTCTAAATCATTTTAACTGCTATCTATATGGATTCAACATGTGACCTTAAGTGCCTTTTAGTTTACTAAATATTTATTATTTCTAAATATGCTTTTAGTCTCATTTATAAATGTAGACACACTATAAATAATGATAATGGCCTGTTTTGAAAGTCTAATTTCATATATAAAAAACTACCACTTAACTTTGTCTTCAGCAATAGTTTGTTTGTAAGTTGCTTTAAGTCCTTCGGTAATTGTCTTTTTATGTGCCTTATCTGAGCCCAAACATATAGTTTCAAGAAGACTTCTATAATCATCTTCAAAAATCATTAAGACAATACCATTTTTAGTGTTAATGTTTATCTCAACACCATTTCTAATTGCAATCTTTGCTAGTTTGTACAAATTTTTTCTTGTGTCTGTTATTTTTATTTTATATGACATACTACCTCCTCCACCCATATTATAGCATACGATATTACATACGTTTTTTTGATTCACAACAATTTAGTTGATACATATCTATCTGTGTACTCTTAGTAGACATTCAAAACTTAAACTATTATTCTATTATAAGACGAGAACATCGTAAGTGCAAAATGCATTCAATTCTATATCTTCCTTTTATAAATAGAAAAGATACTTTACACTCAATGCTAAAGTATCTTTTAGGTTTATAGTGTTTTTTTAATTCTCAGTTAAAAATAAGGGTGGTGTGACCAATGGATATTGTCCATGAGATGACGTTATTTGAGAAATCAACATTGATGTTCTTGATATAATATTCGAGAACAAAATATTATTACTATGTATGACCAATTTTGTAAAGTCAATGTCTATAACTTCCTTATATGTATATGAATCTTTGAATGAGTAAATCGCACCGAAAGATACTGATAACTCATATAATTTTTGAGGCTCAAAGCTTATATTTCTAGTAAAGACAACCCTCAAATCTTTATTGTCATTAATTAACTCAGTATTTAACGAATCTCTAATGACTGTGTTTGCGCGTTCTGGATTTGATTCAACAGTAACCAGTTTATATGAAATATCATTTAAATATAAAGAACCTTGTTTCTTAATATAATCATTAAAATTTGACATCATAATGACCTCCTCAATTTGTAAACTCTGATTGTGATGAACTACTTACGGGGGTATTTCTTTCAATTACATTTTTCCATTCTTTAAGCTTTTTATTGTTGATATCTAAAGGTAATTGACTCATGAAACGTGAATACTCAAATTCATTCATAGTTAATACAACCCTGTCACTGATATGTTTACGAATTGCGTTCTCTACCACTGAATTTAGTGAATTGCCAACTTTAAATGCAAAATCTGCAAGTTTCTTATGTAAATCGCAATCAATCCTCACATTAAATGATCCCTTGTATGCTTTATCAGGTTCTATACTATTTGCTTTACAGTAATCAAGATAATGATCTACTGCAATGTGAAATTCTTGTTCAATATTATCAGTGCTTTTACTCTCAAAATAAACTAAATCATTAATGCCTTCAATTGTACCTATCAACATTTTTACATCTTTATCATAAACTATTTTGGTATAATATCCTTTGTACATCAAAACATTAGTCTTATCCATCTTAAATATCTCCTTTATCTTCTAAATACTTTATTATATTTTTTATCCAACCCACCGAGACAGAGTCATTACCATGTGGTTTGTGGCCTGATATTTTTGATTTATCAGAATTCCTTATAAACATGACTCTAGAACCCGAAGTCTTCCCCTTTGTATCTTCAAAAAAACCAAAGGATTCAAGAATAGTCTTAAGTTCACTGTACTTAAGGTCATTAGGTATATTCAATAGTTTATCTTTGAGTTTATCAGTTTTACCCATAATTCCCTAATTCCCCTTTGCAACTATATTGTAGTTACATTTTAACATAAAAATAAAAAAAAGTGTGAATTTTATTTTATTTCACACGATTTTGTACATAAACTTCTTTATCCATTATGTTATTATCGTTATTTCATTCGATAACAATATATTTATTGAGTATTCTTTTAAGAAAACATTTAAAACTAACAGTTAAATCAATACTAATAGTATGTTAGTTACATCTCAATCAAAAACTCGTTTTTGTTGTTACTACTAAAAATATGTTGTAATTTATACAAATAATGCATTAAAGTTATTTCTTGTGTAATAAACTAACACTCTCAACTAAAGATGTATAAGGAAACATATCTAAAGGTTGTGTTTCTACTAATACATAATCATTAAGGAGTACTGCTAAATCCTTAGCTAGAGTCGATGGATTGCATGACCCGTAAATTAATCTATTTGGTTTAAATTTAAATATTAATTCAATAGTTTCTTCACCTAAACCTGTTCTTGGTGGATCAAAAAACATAACATCAATTTGTGTCTCTTTAAGTCCACTTAATGCTCGATTAAAATCACTTTGCAAAACAACCACATTATCAATACCATTTTCTTTTAATGATAATTTAGCACTTTCGCAAGAACTCTCATTAAGTTCGATTGCATAAACTTTCTTACAATCATTAGCAATATAATGGCTTACAGGAGCCACACCAGCATATGCATCAACAGCAACCTCATGTTTTTCCAATTTTGCAAGTTCTTTCATTTTTAAATAAAATTTATCTGCTTGACTGCCATTTAACTGAAAGAAAGCCTCAGGTTTCAAATCAAATACATAATCATTTAATTGTTCATTGATGGTATCTTTACCAAATAATTTTATTGGTTTATCAGAGAAAAACGGGTTTTTCTTTGTTGGTTTACTAATCACTTTAAATACAGATTTAATCATTTGTTCTTCTTTAACTAATTGTTCAACTAAATTAGGCAGATATTTACTATCATTAAAAAGTATAAAAGTCACTTGCGCTTCTCTTAATTTTTCAGAGACTCTTACAACTAAACTTTTTACATAACCTTTATTGAATTTTGGATCAAATCCATCAACTTTAAATGTATTCATAAGTTTTAATATAGTTTTTAATATGCGATTGATATCCTTGCTTTGAACAGGACATTCATCAAGTGCTACAAACTTATGACTATTGGATTGATACATACCAATTTCGTTTCTTTTCTTATTTTCAACTGGAAGACTTGCCTTATTACGATAAAATTTAGGATTTTCAGCCCCTATGGTATCATTAACCAGATGTCTTGGTACTTTAAAAGAAATATAGCGATCAAAACTGTCTAGAATTAATTGTCTTTTTTCAATTAAAGTTTGATTGTAGTTAAGATGTTGTAACTGACAACCTCCACATTTCTCATATATTGGACAAAAAGGAGTTTCTCTAAACTCACTTTTTGTATGTATTTTTACAACTTTTCCAACAGCTCTATTATTAAAAATCTTTGTTATTCTAACGTCAACATTTTCATTAGGGAGCGCATAATCAACAAAAATAGCTAATTGTTGATAATAGCCTATACCCTCTCCATTAATACCTATTTTTCTTATGTCAATATTTATGACATCATTTTCATTTATAAAATCATTCATGTAATCCACCTCACATCAATTTTAACATAATATACTTACTTATGATTTCTAATTCAAAAAAAAACATCAGAATCAACTGATGTTTTACGATTTATTTTAATCTCATAACTTCTCTAGCAATCATCACTTCTTCATTTGTTGGAATGATGAATACTTTAATTTTAGATTGCTTCGAAGAAATTAAGTGTTCTCCACGTTTTTGATTTTCTACTGGATCTAATTCAACACCTAAAACTTTAACTGCTTCAATCACATCTTGTCTAATTTCTGGTGCATTTTCGCCGATACCTGCTGTAAAGCAAATTGCGTCTAATCCGCCCATATAAACATAATATGATCCAATATAATCTGCTATTCTCTTAATTTGAACTTTATGTGCCAATGTTGCTCTATGATGTCCTTTGTGCATATTATCTACGATATCTCTGCTATCATTAGAAATACCAGAAACTCCTAAATATCCACTATGTTTATTTAAATCATTTAAAACTTCACCATAAGTCTTATCTTCTTTTTGTGAGACTAGCATTAAAACTGATGGATCAATATTTCCACTACGAGTTCCCATAGGAATACCTTCAAGTGGTGTTAGTCCCATAGACGTATCAACACTCTTGCCAGCATCAACAGCACATAATGACGCACCATTACCTAAATGAGCTACAATTATTTTCGCTTTAGGATTATCTAGTAATTCCAAAGCTCTTTCGCTTACATATTGATGTGAAGTTCCATGAAAGCCATATTTTCTAACGCCATATTTTTGGTACCATTCGTATGGTGTAGCGTATAAAAATGCATCTTCTTTCATTGTTTGGTGGAAAGTTGTATCAAATACAGCTACTTGAATAACATTTGGTAATAACTCTCTAAAAGCTTTAATACCTGTTATATTTGCTGGATTATGAAGTGGTGCTAAATCATTTAAACTGATGATATCTTTAATTACATCATCTGTGATGATCACAGAATCTTTAAAGATTTCTCCGCCTTGTACTACTCTATGTCCAACACCATTAATTTCTTCGATTGAATCAATAATTTTGTTTTCTAATAGACCTTTTACAACTAATTCTACTGCTGTTTTGTGATTTAAAATTGATTGTTCTTTTTTAATCTTTTCACCATTAACTTTAATTGTAAAAACTGCATTGTCATAGCCAATTCTTTCAACTAAACCTGATGTGATTTCATGCTCTTCTGGCATGGTTAGTAACTGGAACTTTAAAGATGAACTTCCAGCATTTACTGCGATAATTTTCATATGTTTTCCCTCTCCTTACAAAGATATAATACCTTAAATTTTTATTTTAATCAAGTATATGAATAAATATTCATGTTATTGCTATTTTTTGTTTAATATAAATATAAATAAATTGCGAAAAATTGTAGAATTGTTCCTGCGGCAGTAAACAAATGCCATATGAAATGAAAGTATTTAATTCTAGGTTGCGCATAGAAAATAACACCAACGCTATATGCAATGCCACCTAACATTAAAAACCAAAATGCACCTTGCTCATATGCAAATAATTGTCTAATAAAAATTAATGCACTCCAACCCATTGCTAGGTACAAAAATAAATGTAGTTTCATATATTTCTTAATCCAAATTGATTTAAATATAACGCCAATGGCAATTAAAATCCACTGTACTATAAATAGGATTGGTCCCAGACCTAAGCCATCAATACCAAGAACTGGTTCTTGTAATGAAGGTAGAAGCAATAATGCTGGTGCAAATGTTGCCCCAATTAAAATATAAATACTTAAGTGATCAAATCTTTGAAATACATTTTTTGCTGTTGGATGAAATAAAGCATGATATATGGTTGACATTGTATATAAATTTATCATACCAAATCCAAAAATAATTGATGAAATCACTTCTAAATTCGTATCACTTTTAATGATAAGTAAAATCATTGCGACTAAACCGAATAAAGCCATCACACCATGACTTATAGCATTTGCGATTTCTTCTCCAGTAGTTTGTATATTATCTATTTTTTTCATGTGTTTTTTTCCTTAAATTGGTCTAAAAAATCTTTTCCTTTATGTTTTTCTGGTTCTGTTCGAATTAACTTGGGGTAATCTAGTTGTCTTAACACTTCATAACTAACAAGAGCGACACAATTACTTAAATTTAGGCTTCTTACTTTATCAGTTGTAGGTATCCGATAACATGATTCTAAATGATCAGCTAAAATCTTTTTATCAACACCAGTTGATTCTTTACCAAAAATTAAATAAATGTCTTCTTCTATTTCTTGATAATTAAATTCTGAGTATGTTTTTTTACCATATCTTGTTAAAAAGAAATATCTTCCTTTGTTTTCATTCACAAAAGCATCATAATTCTTATAAACTTTATAGTCTATATACTCAAAATAATCTAATGCGCTTCTTTTCAATCTTTTTTCATCTAACCTAAAGCCCATAGGTTCAATTAGGTGCAGTTTTGCACCAATAGCAACACATGTGCGCATAATATTTCCTGTATTTTGTGGTATTTCTGGTTCAAATAATACAATATGTAACATAAACTTCCTTCTTTCATGAAAATGGTATTGCTCAGCAATACCATTACACTTTATATTTTTGAATAAGATCTTGTTTTAATTTCCATAATTTTTCTGATAAATCAACATAATACTCATGTGGATTTTCTAATCTTAAAACCTCTGGCCATAAAGCATTAAACTCTTGTTTGTGATATGCTCTAATCTCTTCTAATGTTGGTAGATCGTAGACAAGTTTTCCTTTTATGAAAATTGGAATTAATAGTGGCTTAACATGATAATTTTCAACTTGTTTATTTTTCCAAGGAAAATTAGGATCAAATAGATGATATGGTTTTGTATTATCAATTTCTTCTTCAAATAAAGTCATTACATCCGCTTCTGCCATACAATTTTGATCATAAAAACGATAAACTTGTTTAAATCCAGGTGTCGTTGTTTTTTGAACATTTTCGCTAATCTTTATTTTAGGAACTAATTCTTTATTAACTTCAATTGCTGATAACTTAAATACACCACCAAATACAGCTTCACTTCTTGCTGTAACTAAGCGTTCACCAACTCCAAAAGTGTCGATGCGTGCGCCTTGATGAATCAATTCTTTAATCAGATACTCATCAAGTGAATTAGAAACTGTAATCTTACAATCTTCTAATCCAGCTTCATCTAACATCTTTCTAGCTTCAATCGTTAAATATGTTAAGTCTCCACTATCTAAGCGAATACCTTTTAATTTTTTACCAAGTGGATCTAATACTTCTTTTTGAACTTTAATAGCATTTGGGATACCTTGTTTTAAAGTATTATATGTATCAACTAATAAAACACAAGCATCTGGATAAGTTAAAGCATAAGATTTAAAAGCATCATATTCTGTTGCAAAACTTTGAATATAGCTATGAGCCATGGTACCAAGTGCTGGAATCTGATATTTAAAATCAACATATGTATTAGAAGTTCCAACGACACCAGATATATAAGCTGCTCTAGCTCCATAAATTGATGCATCATAACCATGAGCGCGTCGTGCTCCAAACTCAATCACAGAACGTCCTCTTGCAGCATATACAATTCTAGCTGATTTGGTTGCAATCAATGATTGATGATTAATCGTTAATAAAACCATTGTTTCAATGAGTTGACATTCTAAAATTGGTCCTTTAACAACCAATAAAGGCTCATGAGGAAATATTGGAGTGCCTTCTTTCATCGCGTATATGTCAGCAGTAAATTTAAATGTTTCTAAATATTTTAAAAATTTAGGATCAAAGATTTTCTTTGATGCTAAATATGCTAATTCTTCCTTACCAAATTCAAGATTTTGAACGTATTCTACTACTTGTTCTAGTCCTGCAAAAATTGCATATCCGCCCTTATCAGGAATTGATCTAAAAAATACATCAAAAACTGCAATTTCATTGTGTTTACCATCTACGAAATAACCATTTGCCATCGTTAATTCGTAAAAATCCATAAGCATTGTAAGTTTTCTATTATCCATCAAGAAATGCCTCCTTTAATTGACACTTACCATTCTATCACTTTTTTGTTATTTTTGGTATAATTATAAATAGAATATCACAAAGGAAAAAATTCATGATTATATTTATCTCACCAGCAAAAACCTTTAGAAAATCAAATATTAAATCATCGATAACACCTGTATTTTTAAATGAAACTCAAAAAATCGTTACTAAATTACAAAAATTATCAAAAAATGACATCAAAACTAAAATGCATGTATCAGATAAAGTTGCTATGCAAACCTATGACTATTACCAGTCATTCAATAAAGACTCACAACCTGCTATTTATAGTTACTTTGGTCATCAATACAGACATATTGATATAGATTCGCTTGATCAAAACGACTTACACTATATGCACAATCATGTCTACATAATGAGCGGCTTATACGGTTTATTAAGACCCTTAGATCTTATCAGTTTTTATAGACTTGAGATGCAAGATAAAACACTTATCGATCTCTATGCTTTTTGGTCGCCTAAAATTGATAATCATATCAAGACACATCATAAAGATGAAATTTTAATCAATCTTGCATCAAAAGAGTATGGTCAAATCATCGATCATCTAGACCAAACTTACACAATAGAGTTTTATCAAATCAAAAAGGGCAAAAAATCAATTCACTCCATGGAAGCAAAAAAGCTTAGAGGGCTAATATTACACTACATCATTAAACACAAGATCTCTACTTTAAATGATATCAAAGCTATAACGATTGACAATTATGAATTTAACCAAGATTTATCAAAAAATAAAGTTATAACTTTTACTAAGGATGTATCAAATGAAAAGATTACTAAGATTAATACTCAGTAGAACAACATTCATCTTACTATTACTTCTTGCGCAAATCGCGTTCTTCCTTTTTACTGTAAATTACGTATCACAGTTTAGATATGTTCATACTGTTTTATATGTCATTACAGTTATTATCGTTATGTATTTAATCCACAAAGAAGAAAATCCAATTTATAAACTCACTTGGATTATTCCTATTATGATTTTTCCTTTATTTGGTGGTTTATTTTATCTATTTTACAAAAACACAAACATATCAAAAAAAGCTAGACATTTATATCAGACCATAGAACATGAGCGCGTCGAGATTACTAAAGATATGCCTTTAAATAATTCATCAAAAATAACTAACTATCTTCACTCTTTGGGTTTCCCAACATTCATAAACACTAAAACTACTTTTTTTGATGGTGGCGAAAAACTATTTAATGATTTGAAGCAATCACTCAAAGATGCTAAAACTTATATATATCTAGAATTTTTCATTATTAGTAAAGGTCAACTATGGACTGAAATACTAGACATTTTAAAAGAAAAAGTATCACAAGGTGTAGATGTAAAGCTCATTTTTGATGACTTTGGAAGCTCAAAACTTCCTTACAAATATACAAAAAAATTAAAATCATTTGGCATTGATGCCTATAATTTTAATCCAATGAAACCTCACTTAAATTTTCAAATGAACTATAGAAATCATAGAAAAGTTGTGATCATCGATGGACACATCGCCTACACTGGTGGTATTAATATCGGTGATGAATATATAAACTTAGTCCAACCTTTCGGACACTGGCAAGATTCTGGTATTAAATTAGAAGGCGAAGCTGTATTTTCACTTTTAGCAGGTTTTCTAGACCAATTAAGGTTTCTAACCACTGGGCAACTTAAAATCGATTACAAACCTATAAAACACGATCAAACAGCTAATAAATCACTTGTCGTACCATTCTTTGATGCACCTTTAGATCTAGAATACACTACAAAAAATATTTATATGCAAATGATCTATAAAGCTAAATCTTATATCTACATTGCGACACCTTATTTGATCTTAGATTATGAACTAATGACAGCACTTAAATTTGCAGCTAGTTCTGGTGTTGATGTCAATATAATGATTCCCTATATTCCAGATAAAAGAATCATTTACATGGTTACTGAATCTTATGCAAGAGAGTTATCAGAATTTGGGATAAAGGTATTTAAGTATGAACCTGGATTTATACACTCTAAATTTATGATTGTAGATGATAGTGAAGCATTGATTGGGACTGTCAATTTAGATTTCAGAAGTTTATTTCTACATTTTGAAAACAGTGTATATTTAAAAAATGATTCTTCAATCATTGATATGAAAAATCATTTTCAAGAGTTGATTACAAAATCTATTGACATTAATTTAATTAAAAAACCGAATATAATATATAGATTTACTCAAATTATACTAAAAGGTTTTTCTTCGATTCTATGAAAAAAAGGGCACAGCCCTTTTTATTTTCTAGAAAATCCGATAACGCCAAATGCACTACCTACTAATAACACTAGGTAAGTGACCATATAAAGCGATGTTTGAACTGCTAAGTACCAGCTTTGAGATGCCAATGATTGGACGAATAAATCTCCAACAACTAGTGTTAAGATTGCCAAAAATAATGTGGTAGATCCTAATCTAAACATTAAAATTGAAAATCTTCCAGGCTTTTTATTTGCAAATATTGCCCATAAAAATATTGGAGTAGCTAACATAACACCGGGAACTACATATTCACTTAAACTAATAATTTGATTATAAAATGGTTCAACTAAATCCAAAATGCTTACAATGAAGCTTGGATGTGCTAATTCGATTGGAGCTAGTGAAGATGAATTGTTAATTGCACTCTCAAAATAACCAAATACTAACAAGACAGTAACTAAGACTCTTAAAACAACACCTTTTCGAATTGCCCAAATAATACATAATAGACCAACAATTAATAATAAGCCAACATAATCGCCAATAAAGGCTGGAAGAGCTGTAATAATGCTATCTATTATTTCTGCAAATGGTAAGATACTACCTACAAATGGTAATGTAGAATTTTGAATAACTAAGAATGTTGATATATATAAGGATGAAACAAGCACCAATAGAAATCCTAATGTTCTAAATATTTTACCAACTGTTGAATTATAAACACGTTTATTCATATCATCACTTCTTTCTTTTTAATTCTTACGATTATATTTTATCATAAACATGAATAACTTAAGTAAATTTTAATAATTTAATTAATGTCATTACCTACTTTTAAATCGCCTTCAACAATAAGATTAAATTTTCTAAATACCAAGTCGATACTAAAAACCAAAAGAGCTGCTAAAACAATCATCAACCCTATTGATAACCATGCATTTAAACTATATGACATTTCAGCTAGTGTTTGAAGTTGTCCAACAAAACCAGATGAACCCATACCTGCACCAAACTTAGATGTTTCTGTGTTTAATGTCAGTACGATAATTGGTGATAAGATTGCGGATGCAATAATAGTTGGTAACCATATTACCGGTTTTCTTAAAATGTTTTTAAATTGCAGCATGGATGTTCCAAATGCAATTGATAAAACCATACCAATATTATTATCCTTTCTTGATTGAATTGCAAAGCCTATCATTTGTACTGTTGTACCTACAACTGCAGCACCACCAGCTATACCATTTAAGTTAATCGCAATTGCGATTGCAGCACTTGATATAGGTGCAGTAAGTAACATTCCCATCGCAACAGCGATGATAATTGTCATTGGAAATGGAGCGATTGCTGTTGCTAGTTGAATACCATCAGATATTTGACTTAATACAAAGCCAATAGGTGCACTTAGTCCTAATGTCAATAAAAAGGCTAAAATCGATCCTAAAAGTGGAACTAATAAAATATCAACAGGTGTTCTTTTAACTAAAATCTTTTGTAAGAACAAAATACCTAATACAACAACTAAATAAGTAGTTACAGGATCATTATTAGGTGCTAATACGATACCAACACCAAATTGTAACTTGAAGCTTGTTGCTATCCCACCCATTATAGATGCGACAACCATCTTTAAACCATCCATCTTTAGGGATAAAGCTATCCCCATACCAATACCAACACCCATTAAACCTTTTAAAGTATTCGCCAGTGTCACTTCGATAATTTCAATATTTAATAAAGCCCCAAATTGTTGTACGATAACACCAATGATAAGTGTTGCAAATAGACCATAAACCATACCATTTAATGTCGTCATCGTAAAGTCTTTCAATTTCATGTCATCCCTTCTTTCAAAAATAATTTTAACACATATTTGCTTAAGGTAAACAAAAAACAACACGAATCGATTCTTCTAGAAAGATTTTTATTCAATTATCATGTATAATAAACCATAGGAGAAAAGAAATATGGCAAAAAAGAAAAGTTACTTAAATCAAATATATCAATTTAGCGATCAAGAGCGCTGTTACGTCGTTGAAGTTTCACTTGAAACCTATCACGAGCTTTTTAATGGCTGGGATGCATCACCAACAAGAAAAAAAGATCTAGACTCAGAATTATTGGATTTCATTGAGCAAGCAGCTTATGATATTCCAATGAAACAAAAAGTCAGACTTTCTTTTGGTATACCCGAAGATCAAAAAGACGAAGTTTTAGAAGCATCAAGTAAAACAGCAATATATAATAACTTTAAAATGATTATTCATTTTATTAATAAAAGTATTTCTATCAATAATAGAAAGATTTTCACTTATATAACACTAGCATTAATATTCATCACTTCTGCTTACTTAATGATGTCGTTTTTCGAAGAACAATTATCATTTACAATTTTAAGAGAAGGTTTGTTTATTGGTGGTTGGTTCTTAATGTGGGAGTCATTTTCACTGTTTTTCTTCGATAGTTATGAAATTAGAAATCGAAGAAAAAGATATCAACGCTATTTAGAATCAGATATTGAATTTAGATACATGAAAAACATAATAAACGAAAACACAAATTAGGAGAAAAACATGATTATTAAACCATCTATACGTAGCAATTTTTTTATTAACGCACATCCACTAGGTATTAAAAAGATTATCAAAGAGTACATTGATGATGTAAAACATATGAATAAATTTGAAGCCCCAAAACGCATATTAATCATTGGTGGTTCATCAGGTTACGGTCTAGCATCAAGAATTAGTCTAGCCTATGGAGCAGATGCTCATACTGTTAATGTTTCATATGAAGGTGAACCAAAAGGCAAAAAAACTGGTACTGCTGGATATTGGAACAATGTATTTTTCCAATCATTTGCAAAAGAGACTCACAATATACATAAAGATTTTAACGGAGATGCGTTTAGCATTGAAATGAAACAAAAAGTCCTTGATTATATAAAAGCAACATTTGGGCAAGTGGATTTAATAGTATATTCATTAGCATCAGGTGCAAGAATGAATACTGAAACTAATGAGATTGTTCGTTCACATATAAAGCCTCTTGGAGAAGTTGCTCATGGCAAAACCATTGATCTTCAATCCATGACGGTTGTTGATTTAACTATCGAACCTGCCACAAAACAAGAAACTGATGATACAGTTTTTGTTATGGGCGGCAGTGATTGGGCAGACTGGATTCATTTTTTTGATCAAAATAATGCATTAGCTGATGGTTTTAAAACTGTAGCTTATACATACATTGGTGGACCAAATACAAATGAGATTTATCGCAATGGTACCTTAGGAAAAGCTAAAGAAGACTTAGAATCAAAAGCTTCTAAATTAAATAAACTTATTAAAGAAAAATACAAAGGTGAAGCCTTAATCTCATCTAGTAAAGCAGTTGTTTCTAAAGCTAGTGTATTTATTCCTCAAATGCCAATATATGTATCTTGTCTATTTGATGTTATGAAAGCTCATAAACTACACGAAACAACTATAGAACATAAATATAGACTATTTAAAGATATGATTTATGGTGATAAACGAATCACTGATGATAAAATGCGTATCAGACTTGATCATCAAGAAATGGATCAAAAAGTCCAAGATGAAACAAAACGTTTAATGACTTCTTTTGATAACCAGGATGTATTTCTACTTAAAGGAACTCAAATGTTTATGAAAGAGTTTTATAACATTAATGGATTTAAAGTTGATGATATTAATTATGATGAAGAAGTTGATATTGATGCACTAAAAAATGAATATAAAACTGAAGATTATAGTTATGAATAAACGCCAACAGGCGTTTTTTTATTGATTTGGCTATAATCATTCTTAATTTTAACAATAAAAAAAGTCGTATATATACTATACGACTTCTATCTTTATGATGGTCCCCGCGGCCGGGCTCGAACCAGCACGAGCTTGCGCCCACCAGATTTTGAGTCTGGCACGTCTACCAATTTCATCACGCGGGGTATAAAAGTTTGCTTTTTACAGCAAACTTATGATAACACGATAATATTAAATATTCAATATATTTCTACATTTCTTTTAAAGATTTAATACCTAACAATCTTAATCCTTCATTAATAACGATTTGTATAGATCTAGCAAACAATAAATTCGCATTAAATACGCCTTGATCTTCAACAATAATTCTTTCTTTCCCATAAAAACTATTGAATGCTTGTGCAAGGCCCATAATGTATTTAGAAATCACACTCGGTGCATACTGTTCTTTTGCTCTATGCAAAATATTTGGAAATTGAGCAAGTAGCATAACAATTTCAAAATAATGATCTTGTTCAAAAACATTTTCATCTACAATACTTAAATCAATATCATAATCCTTAACCATAGATTCAATTCTTACACCACTATATTGTAGATAAGGTCCTGTTTGGCCTTCAAATTTTAGCATGTTTTCTAAATTAAAGTCTACATCTAAATGACGTTCATTTTTTAAGTCATTATAAATGATAGCCCCGATTGCTACAGCTTTAGCAACTTCTTCTTGATTTTTTAAATTTGGATTTTTACTTGTTATTGCATCTTTAGCAAGTTCAATTGCTTGTTTAATAACATCTTCTAGACGTTTAAATTTACCGCCTCTTGTAGACATTTTTTTACCATCAATCAATACCAATCCGAAATTAATATGCTCTAAATCAAAATTATATCCCATAAGGTCAGTAACTTTTTTAAGTTGCTTGAAATGTAATTGTTGTTCATTGCCAACTACATATAATATTTTTTGTGCATGGTATGTTTGATGACGATACAAAATTGCTGCTAAATCTCTTGTGATATATAATGTAGCACCATCTGTTCTTTTGATCAAAGCTGGTGGCATGTCTTCGCCTAAATCGACGATGGTTGCTCCATCATCTACTTTTAGTAAATTCTTTTCCTCTAGTAGTTTAACAGCTGCATCCATCTTATCATTATAGAAACTTTCACCTGCAAATGAATCAAATGAGACATTAAGTAAGTCATACATTTCCATAAATTCTTTTAATGACTCTTCTTTGAACCATTCCCAAAGTTTAGTGTAAGTTTCATCATTATCTTCTAGTTTCTTAAATACATCTCTTGCTTGTTGTTCTAATGTATCATCAGTTTTTTCTTCATCATGGAACTTGACATATAAACGTTGCATTTCTTGAATTGGAGCTTTTACTAAATCAGATTCGTTACCCCATTTCTGATAAGCAACAATCATTTTTCCAAATTGAGTTCCCCAATCACCTAAATGATTGACCGCAACAGTTTTATAACCTAGTTTTTTATGGATAAGATTAATTGAATTACCAATCATTGTAGATCTTAAATGACCAACACCGAAGCTTTTTGCGATATTTGGTGATGAATAATCCATCACTACTGTTTCTTCTTGTTCTAGTAGCTGATCTCCATAATGTTCTTGTTTTTCAAAAATATTGCTTAAAATACCTAAAGATAATTTTTTTCTTTCCAAATAGATATTTAAAAAGCCGTTCATAAATTCAATATGTGATACATGATCAACTTTTACGTCTTCACTAATTTTTTCGTAGACTTTTTGTGGACTCATTTTCCAAATTTTCGCTAAACTAAAAAGTGGGATTGCTAAATCAGCAAATCCTCTTTTTGGTTCTTCTACAATTACTTGATCAGTATCATAAATAGATTCAATTTTTTTTCTAATCTCTTGTTTAACAATTTCTATCATTTTTCATCTTCCTTGTCAAAAAAAAGCACGTAGGTGCTTTTTATGCTGCGTCTAATAAATCGATAATTTCTTCGTAAAAGTCTCTCACACTACGATTTAATAATTGAGTGTCTTCTGCACTTACTACTTCAAACTGCAATAAGATTTCGCCATCTTTAAATAACACTAATTGAGGTGTTGCATCTTTTATACCTTCATAATCTGCTTGAAAATTTGCAAATTGATCAAGATTCTTTGTTGGATCGTAATAGTGAATCAAATCTAAATATTCAGTCATATTTAAAGACTCATAATATTTTTGAAATGCACCAATATGTGCTTGACATGAAGTACAACTTGGAGATCCAATGTATACTAATACAAGTTCTTCATTTTCAATAATTTTATCCAATCCTTTATTAAATAAAGTTGATTTGTAATTAACTTCATAAAATGGATGATCCTCAGTTAAATCGTTTGTAGCATATAACTCATATGAGTTATAAATTGTTTGTTGATTGCTTGGTTGCAATACAATTATTAATGCAATAACTAATACGAAAAAGCCAACAATCGCAGAAATTGTTATTGGGTGTATTTTCGGTTTTACCTTTGTATATTTGTCTGCCATTTCATATCCTCCTAAATTTCAACTATTATAAATTATAGCATAAAACACGTCGTTTATCAATCAAAATATTGTTTAATAAACAATTAAAATCATTTCTTTGATGAATTTATTAATTAAACACTTTATCATAGATATAATCAACATATTTTAAATAATTTTTCGGTTTAAATATATCATCTACTTCGTCTTGAAGTATATATGATTTAAGACTTAATTCTTCTAAAATAAGCATTTTAAAAGCTTTGTCTTCTTGTATTGCTTGATATGCTAGTTTTTGAATGATGTCATAAGCTTCATCTCGATCTAGACCTTTATCAATAAGAAGGTGAAGTACTTTTTGAGCATATACTGTACCATTTGTTAAATTGATATTCTTTAACATATCTTTTTCATATACGATTAAATCACTTAATGTTTGTCTATATCTATTTAACATATAATCAATTAAAGTAGTTGCATCTGTTAAAATAATTCTCTCAACTGAAGAGTGTGAGATATCTCTTTCATGCCATAGTGCAATATCTTCCATCGATGCAGTTACATATCCTCTTAAAATTCTTGATAGACCTGAGATATTTTCACTTGAAATCGGATTTTTCTTGTGTGGCATTGCAGATGATCCTTTTTGATTGATATCAAAGTACTCTGAAACTTCTCTTACCTCGCTTCTAGATAAATGTCTTATTTCAACAGCAATCTTTTCTAATTCTGATCCTATAAGAGCAATTTGTGAAATATATCTAGCATGACGATCTCTTTGAAGTGTTTGTGTAGAGATTACAGAAGGCTTTAAACCTAATTTTTTGCTAGCGATAACCTCTATTTCAGGATTGTTTGCTGCATAGTTGCCAACTGCACCACTAAACTTAGAAACTTCAACTAAATGTGAAGCGTCTAAAAAGCCTTGATATAATCGTTTAAAGTCTTCATACCATAATGCAAACTTCAACCCAAAACTTGTTATTTCAGCATGCATCCCATGTGTTCTTCCCATTATAGGAGTGTTTTTATAAAGAAATGCTTTTTCTTTTAAGACCTGCATAAATTCTTGCATATCTTTTTTAATAATCTTGTTTGCTTGTTTTAAGATATATCCATTTGCTGTATCTACAACATCAGTTGAAGTCAAACCATAGTGAAAATACTTTTTTTCTTCACCTAAAGATTGTTTTACCGCTTTTGTAAATGCAATCACATCATGTTTCGTTTCTTTTTCAAATTCAATAATATCTTTTAATTTAAATTTAGCATTCGAAATTTTTTCATAAGTTACCTCATCAAAAAGACCAAGTTTATGCCAAGCATAACTTGCTGCAATTTCAACTTTTAAAAAAGTTCGAAACTTATTTAAATCAGACCATATTTTTTTAAAATCTTCTCTTTGATATCTTTCAATCATAAATTACCCCTTAAAATATTTCTTTTAATAAGATAGTTTGATTTCGATCAGGACCTACTGAAAATATAGCCACTTCTACCTTAATCAAATCACTTAAAGTTTTCAAATAAACTTGTTGTTTTTAAGTTTGGTTTTACTAATACTTTTTCTTTCCTTTAGTATATTAACTAATCATGATGAAGCTAATTTTCAATTATTATTAACCATACCGGGTATACAAGAAAGGCAAGCAGCAAGTATCATTGTTTATCGCGAAGCCAACGGCTTATTTAGTTCTTTAGACGAATTAATCAATGTCAATTATATAGGACCTGTAA
>CAKMKH010000054.1 GCA_927441705.1 uncultured Acholeplasmataceae bacterium
GTATTCATTCGTGGTCTCCAAAAAATACTAACAATACATTCCCAATCATAATATATTCACACGGTGGTATTAGTTTACCTTCAAGCAATGAATCTTTATTCTTAGAACTTGCAAGTCATGGATATATTGTTTTTTCTGTAGCTCATCCATATCATAGTATTAAAACTGCTCTTGATAAGGGTAACAATGTATGGATTGATAGACAGTATATGAGTGAATTAAATAAAGAAGATGCTAGTGAAAATCCAGAACAAAGTTATGACTTTTACCAAAAATGGATGAAGCTTCGTACTGATGATTTAAATTTTGTTTTAGATCAAATAATTATTAATTCAAATAATAGCACTCAAAACTCTATATATAATCAAATTGATATTGAAAACATTGGTATCGTTGGACATTCCTTAGGAGGTTCAGCAGCTCTTTGTATGGGAAGAGAGAGAAATGATATAAAAGCTGTAATTGCATTGGAATCGCCATTTATGTGTGATATCATCGGTGTAACAGATCAAGGTTTTACTTTTGATGAAACGCCCTATCCGACCCCTGTTTTAAATATATACTCTGATAGTGCATTTGATTATCTTTCCATATGGCCACAATATAGAAAAAATCATGACCTCTTGTCAAGCATTAACGAATCATCTTATCATGAGCATATTATTGGTTCAGGTCATTTTTCATTAACTGATTTGTCACTAACGTCCCCAATTCTCACAAGATTTTTAAATGGCACATCTTTTGATACAGATGAACGAGAAATCTTAAAACAAGTCAATCTATTAAGCCTAAATTTCTTTAACAAGCATCTAAAAAACGGACTATAAGTTATCTTTATTTCTTGTCACATCCAATAATAAGTGATATGATTAACTCAAACATATAAAGGAGATTATCTATATGAGCAAAGCATTACCAATGATTGTTAAATTTGAAGTGAAAAAAGATAAGATAGACTTTGTAAAAAATGAACTAATTAAAATACTAGAGCCTACTAGAAAAGAAATTGGGTGTCTCCGCTATGATCTACATCAAGACATTGACAACCCAAGTATATTTATGTTCTATGAAATTTGGGAAACAGTTGATGCTTGGAAAGCTCACGACACACAAAAACATATACTAGATTTTAAAATAGCTATAGAAGATTCAGTTGATAAAATCAGTTTTAATAAATTAACTCTAATTTAATATAAATAAAACGTTTATTACAAACAAAAAGTACATTTGAAAAAAATGTACCTTTTATTTTTACTCTATTATTTTATTCTGTAGAAATACTTATTCAAAAGGATAAACTAAGCCTATTTCTTTTCTTATTTTATCTAATAAATCCATACTTATTCTCGTTTGTTCATGCGTCATTATGTTATTTTCTAACTCGCCATTTTCGATTGTTTTTACGAAAGCATCAATTTCATAAGGAAAACCCTCTCCGATATGAGGATAATCAAATACTTCACCATTTACAGTAACTCTTTGACTGCTCCAAAAATCGTCAATAATAATCTTTCCTTTTTCAAATTCAAGTACACCTGGCTTATTTCTATCTTCTTGAAAACTTGAAACTAATGTTGCTGTTGCGCCATCTTCATATAAGAAATTTATTTCACACTGAGAATCAACACCTGTTTTATACATATTCGCTTTAGCTTTTATTGATTTTAATTTTTGATCTGTAATGTTTAATGTATATGCTACAGGATATATACCCATGTCTAATAAACTTCCACCTGCTAAATTAGGATTAAATAAGCGTCCAGAATCTCCGCCTTTACCCATAAAAGCAAATCCAAATTCTAAATGTGCGTTTTTAAGTTTTCCTAATTTATTGGATTGGACAACTTCTCTCACCTTTAATGTCGCTGGAAGGAATCTAGTCCACATTGCTTCCATTAATAGCACCTTGTTCTCTTTTGCAGATTCAACCATTTTCTCAAATTGTTCGCTATTTACACTAATTGGCTTTTCACAAAGAACATGTTTTTTATGATTCATAAACAATATAGATTGCTCCATGTGAAAATTATGTGGTGTTGCAATATAGACAGCATCAATTTTATCGCTTTTTGCCATCTCTTCATAACTACCAAATGCAAATTGTATATCATGTTCATTTTTAAATTCTATAGCTTTATCAATGTTTCTTGAAGCTATAGCAGCTGCTACTGCTCCATCAACATGTTTAATATCTCTTGCAAACTTCGAAGCAATTCCGCCTGCTCCAACTATACCAAATCTAATCATTTTCTTACCTCTCTTTTTATAATATTTTCCCTATTTTTACCCATGAAGAAGTCTTTGCGCTCTCATAAATTCTTTCATTAATAATCATTTGTCTTAAACCATCATAAAATGTTGCATATAGCCCTAAAGAATTGCCATTATAAACTTGTTTAAACACTTGTTTAAAAGCATCTGCGTATCCTTCAGTATGTCCTGCTGGATAATCAAAAGTACCCGCTAATTCCTTCATTAAAATAAAATCTTTTGTTATTGTTTCATTCGGTTTAAATCTATGGCCAATTTTGACATCTGAATGATTAGTTAATGACCATTCTGCTGTAGCTTTTGTGCCTGAGATCAATACTTCTATGTTGTTTTTCTTTCCAGCTACACTTTGAGAAAATATTGCACTACCGATTGCGCCATTGTTAAATCTAATTAATAAAGTTGCGATATCTTCTGTATCAATTGGAATATCTTCATATTCATCAGCAGCATCAGTACTAAATGATTCTATATGACCAACTGCTTTTTTTCTTGTTTCATATACAGTTTTAAAGTCTGCAAATACTTCGTCTACCTCTAAACCTGTTGTATACTCAACCAAATCGATCCAATGCGATCCAATATCAGCAATAACTCTAGTTTTTCCTGATTCTTCTACAATAAGTCTCCAAGAATAATCAGTTTCATATAACATCCAATCTTGGACATAGTAACCAGTTACAGATGTCACTTCTCCTATATCACCTTTTTTGACAATGTTATGTATATATGCTGGAGCTGGATATAAACGGTTATGGAAATTAACAGCACATATAAGTTTCTTTTCTTGAGATAAATAATACAATTCTTTCGCTTCATCAATCGTATATGTCATCGGTTTTTCTAGAACAATGTTAACATTTTTATTCAATGCATATTTTGCAATCTCGAAATGAGAATTATTAGGTGTACAAACGTGGATAAAATCTAATTTTTCTTTATCTATCATTTCTTCATAATCGGTATATGTGTTTTCAATGTATAAATCTCTTCCTCTTTTTTGTGCATTAAAACTGTCGCATATTGCTACAACTTCAACATTTCCAAGGCGTCTTAATGCTTCAATATGTAATAAACCAACGAATCCGACACCTACAACTGCCACTCTTATTTTTTTCATTAAATATCCTCTTTCACTTGTTTTTAGAGATTATTGCTGAGATACTTGTCAATTACACACGAGATAATACCTTATCCAAGCATAACACTTCTAATGTTAGTTTATCACTTAAATTAAGTATTGTAAAGGCATTTCCCCTTATCACTTTCTAGCTAGAGTCTATACTAAAAAGAAAAAGGCTAAAAAGCCTTTATTACAATGTTTTTATACAAACAGTCCTTTAAAACTGCTTTTTCTTTATTCTAGGATTAACATATACACTCAATGCTTCTTTATAAGTTTTAATCTCAATGCTTCCTCTATCAGCAGATTCTCCATCTGCATTCCAAAGAATATCAGCATCAGTTGTAATTTTAAAATGACTACTAACCAAGTGGTAATCTTCTCTTAGTTTCTTTCCACCCCTTATAAAAGAGGACGCCATTCTAAATCTACGAAATCTTCTTTTGCTCGTGAAAACTCTTAATTCAAATAATCCATCATTTAATTTACTTTTAGAGAAATTAACTAGTTTCATACCGCCTACTCTATTAGAATTTAAACCTAAAATCATCATACAATCTGTTTCTAAAGTTTTTTCGTTGTATTCGATTTTAACTGGATAATTATAGTCTTGGACAAAATCTCTCATAGCTTCAAAAACGTATGCTAGATATCCATATTTTTTAATCTTTCTTCTTGAAACATCATAACTCACTCTTGATAAAACACCACTTGCTGCTGTATATACAAAATAATGATCATTCATTTTATTTATATCAATTAATACTGGAGCTTCTTTAATATATAATCTAAGTGCACAAGTTAATATTCTAGGTATACCTAAAATTCTAGCAATATCATTAGCCGTACCAGTTGGTAAAATTGCCAACGATGGTCTTTTATCAGACTTCATCATCCCATTAACAACTTCATTAACTGTTCCATCTCCACCAGACACCAAAAATACATCATACTCTGTCGCATGATGATATGCATAATTTTCTAAATCTTTTGTCTTTTGAGATTCATATATATCTAATGCTATGTTTCTTTTTTCGAAATAAGATTTAACGTATTTTATTTTTCTTTTAAATTTGCAACGTCCACTTACAGGATTATACAAAAGCAAAAACTTCATATATTCGCCCCTTTACAGTATTTTATCACAAAAATAAATATTAAAAAAGAGCAACTATGCTCTTTCATAAAATACAATTTCTATTTAATCATGTTATCAATCACAAATGTCTTTTCCATATTTTTTATATTTTCAACTTTTACGATTTTTCCTTCTTCAAGAAATAAAATAACATCCGCTATATCCATAGCATCTTCAAGGTCATGTGTCGCAAATATGCATGTAATACTTTGCTTTCTTAAAATATGTTGCAAATCTTTTCTGATTTGCTTTCTAAGATTGGCATCCAAATTGCTAAATGGTTCATCAAGAAGTAATAACTTAGGTTGAGCCGCGAGACTACGTGCTAGTGCTACTCTTTGTTGCTGTCCACCTGATAACTCATGAGGATAGTATTCACTTTTCTCTTTTAGTGATACCAACTCTAGCATGTTGTTAAGCATACTCTCTTTTTCATCTTTATTTTTTTTGTTTAAACTATACATAATATTTTGAGATACTTTTAAATGTGGAAAAAGTGCATAATCTTGAAAGACCATACCAATATTTCTCTTGTTTGGTTCTATATAAGAATGTTCAGAAAAAAGAATGTTCTGATCAATTTGCATTTCTCCATGATTGGCTCTTTCTAGTCCAGCAATTATTCTAAGTAATGTACTTTTTCCTGATCCACTATTACCAATAATAGCTATAATTTCACCTTTATTGAACTCTACACTACATCCATTTAAAATTGGATGATTTTTTTCATATCTAAAATGAATGTCTTTAATTTTAATATACATGACTAAACATTCCCTTCTTATAATGTGTGACACCATAAATCAAAAGTCCCGCTAGAAATATCAAAATCAAAGATGGAACTGCTGCTTCTTGGATCATTTCATTTCTTGCATAAACATAAACGAGAGTTGCTAGCGAATCATAGTTTGCAGGTCTTAATATAAGCGTCAAAGGAAGTTCCTTTATGATGTCTACAAACACTAAAATAAAAGCGGTAATAAGACCTGGATATATAAGTGGTAAATCAATTCTAAATAAGGCTTCTAATCTTGATGATCCTAACATATATGCAGATTCAGTATATTTATCTCCGGTTTTTTCATATTGACTTTCAATACTGTTAAACCCAATACTTAAAAATCTTAAAACATATGAAAAGACTAAAGTGAACAAACTCATTGTGAGAACCAAAGTTGACGTCTCTGAATCAAATAATCTATAAACTGGATATAGTAATCTATCTAAATCAACAAAAAATAAATGTGCAGCAACTGCAATAACAGCACCTGGAATTGCATAACCCAAATTTGAGAGTTTAACCCAAAACTTACTTATCTTGTTTCTGCTTTTAAGTCTGTTAAAATTAGCCATAACTAATGCTGCTAATACGATAATTAACGCTGCAATGACTGCATTAGATATACTATTGTATGAAGCGTAGAAAAGTTGAGGACTAAGTGTATCTTTAAATGTTAATAGTGCGTACCATATCATTTGCATAACTGGCAATAAAAAGCCAATACTTAAGATCGATAATAAAATGATAATCACTATTAACTCATGTTTAAATTTTAATTTTTTTCTTAAAATTGTTTTTGATTTAACATGAATCTGATAATTTTTTCTGCCTCTAAGTGCTCTTTCTATTAATATGATTGCAAATACAATAACCATTAAATATGCAGATAATCTAATAGCACTAACGACATCTCCTAAAGAAAACCATGCATTAAAAATAGCAAAACTAAAGACTCTAACATTAAAATAATGAACAAGACCGTAATCATTTAATGTTTCTAAAATAACTAATAAACTTCCAGCAACAAGCGCAGGTCTTAATAACGGTAATGTGATTTTAAATAAACTTCTTAATTTGCTAGAACCAAGCATCGTAGAACTTTCGATATAAGATGCACTTTGTCTAGAAAGGCTTGCCAGTGATAATAAGTATATATATGGATACAATGTAAATGCAAAAATAACGGACGCACCAAAAACATTCATAATATTTAAATTCATACTAATATTCATCATTTGAAAAAATCTTGTAATCGTTCCTGAATAACTAGTCATATCAGCATAAATATATCCAGCTATATAAGAAGGAACTGCTAAAGGTAATACCATAAGCCAACTGAATGCTCTTCTACCTTTAAAATCAAATCTTGCCACGAAATAAGCGGATAAAAATCCTATAACCAAAGCTATCGATATTGTTGTAATCACTAATATAACTGAATTTTTAACATATTCGAATAATAAATATTTCCTTATATGAATCCATGTGGATGTTGCCGGTGTGAATAACTCAAAAAGAATATTGATTAGAGGTATTAATATTAATACCCCTATAACAATACTCAATATCGAAAAAATATTAAGATGTCTAAACCATTTTTTTAGCATGACACCCAACCTTCTCTATTTCCAATCAACCTCGTTCATCAGTATCATAGCTGCCTGATTATATTTTCCTAATGTATCTAAATCAATATTTTGTTTCATAAAGTCTCCCCATGATTGAAGCAATTCATGTGGCTCAACTAATGGATTTACAGGGTATTCAAAATTAGCATCTGCATATGATTTTTGGGCTTCAACACTTGTTAAAAATTCAATAAGTTCTAATGCTTGATCAGTAGATTTTGAATATTTAGTAATCCCTATACCACTGACATTAATATGGGTTCCAGTAGTCTCTTGATTTGGAAAGAATACTTTTACTGTTTCCGCAACTTCAATTTCATTTGGATCACTTGAGTAAAGCATCTTACCAATATAATATGTATTCATTATCGCAATATCAGCCTCACCGGAAACTAATGCTTTAGCTTGATCACGATCATTCCCTTGAGGATCACGAGCAAAATTTTTAACCAATCCTTCTGCCCATATTTTAGCTTCTTCTTCCCCCATAATTTCCATCATAGATGCCATTAAAGATTGATTATATATGTTTGTTGATGAACGAGTTACAATTTTTCCTTCCCATTTCGGATGTACAAGATCTTCATATGTTGATAAGTCGGATGCTAAAACGCGATCAGGATGATATACAAGCACACGTGCTCTCATAGTCAATCCATACCAATGATTCTCTAAATCTTTATATTCTTGTGAAACTTGATTGTCTAATACATCAGATGAAATGGGCTGAAATAGATTTAGTGACTTTGCACGTCCTAACCTTCCAGCATCTGCGATAATGAGTAAGTCAGCTTCTGTATCTTCACCTTCGTTTTCAAGGCGTGTAATAAGTTTATCAGCTTCATCACGAATCAAGTTAATTTTGATTCCTGTGATTTCAGTAAAACGGTCGTAAAGTTCTTGATCAGTATCATAATGTCTTTCCGTATATACTGTCAGGGTCGTGTCGTCATTAGTATTTCCTAATTGGCAGCCTACAAGTGTAAATATCATTATTAATAGTACTGCAAGTGTATATATTTTTTTCATTCCTTAACCTCTTTCTTATGTGCTTAACACGTATCATTTTATTGATTTGCTACAGGTAAGTCAAAAGAAATAATAAAGATTATAATTAAGCATTTTCTTTATTATAAACAAGCATTTTTTGCTTCTACAAATCGTTTAAGTATTATAAAAAAAATCAATCTACTATAGATATAAATATACTTTTGTCATATAATATGACTAACACAAACAATGATTGGGCGGGAAATACATTTAAAGAAAAATATAAAAACAAGGAGGTTATTATGTTTAGAATAATTAGAGAGTATGAAAGTGGTGTGAAATTTAGATTTGGTAAATATGTAAAAAAATTGAAACCAGGTTTAAGATTAGTTATACCGGTCATTCACGAGATTAGAAAGATTGATTTAAGAACGATTACTCAAGATGTACCTCAACAAAAATGTATAACAAAAGATAATGTTACAATAACTATTAATGCTGTTGTATATTTCAGAGTATTTAATGCTGAAAAAGCTGTACTAGAAGTAAAAGATGCTTATTTTGCTGTAACTCAACTTGCGCAAACAACTCTTAGAAATTCTATCGGTGGTGTTGAGTTAGATGAGTTACTGTCAAATTTAAAAAACATTTCTAAAAACATCAAAGAAGTTATAGATCTTGAATCAGATCCATGGGGGATAAAAGTTGAAAGAGTTGAAGTTAAAGATATTAAACTTCCTGAAGACATGGAAAGAGTGATAGCCAAAGTTGCTGAAGCAGAAAGAGAAAAACGTGCAATTATCGTGAAATCAGGTGGAGAAGTTGAAGCAGCTTTAAAACTTTCGGCAGCAGCGAAAATACTTGCTGAAAATCCAGGTGCTATGCATTTAAGAACTCTAGCAACACTAAACGACTTATCATCAGATAAATCAAATACAATTGTTTTTGCCTTACCTGTTGAAATTCTCAAACACTTCGAATCAAGAAATAACGATCAAATAAAAGATATTGTGAAACTTATAAAAGAAAATAAATAATTACTAAAAACACAAAAGGGACTGTAAAGAAATGAAGTTTTAAATATCTTCATGGACTACACAGTCCTTTTTTCTTTATAAATGTGGATAAATCTCTAAAAGTATCTGTTTTTGAGCACACTAAAAAGAGATAAACTCAAATCTTTAGTTTTCAAC
>CAKMKH010000055.1 GCA_927441705.1 uncultured Acholeplasmataceae bacterium
GCAGTGCATGATTTATATTAGTCTAAATCATCGTACATAAAAAATATGAACTTTTAGCATTATTTATAGTAAAGTTAGTCAAGAGGTTGTAGTAAAGTTAGTCTAGAGGTTATCAAAAAGAGTGATAAGGTCCATAATGACAAGACATAGAATTTTAGAGATTTGAAATATTCTTTCAAATCATTTTTTTATTTGGTATAATTACGATAAGGCTTTTAATGGAGGGTTTCATGAAAAAATACATTTATCTAGTATCGGGTTTTGTTCTATTGCTTTTATCTACAATGTTTATTATCTATCATTCAACTAAATATCCTGATAACTTTTTATATGATTTGGGAGGTTACTATAAGAACAATCAAATTTTAACAATGTATGAATCGAACAATCAAATATATGCTTTAGTTAGAAACAATGAAATAACATTTGATGCACTTGATGATGATAACTGTGTAGATGATATGTTGAATATTGCTATTATTGATGAAGACTTTAATTTGATAGAACTTGTAGAAATAGTAGAAACAAAAACATTAGAAAATGATGGTGATGGTATCAGAAGTACTGAGTTTGAAGTTTCTTCATATCAAGATGATGATGAAATATATATTAGTATTTCTCTATATGATTATAATTATATGGTTATATTTGATACACAGACCAATACATATAATTTAACTGAGACAAATATGTTCTTGCACACATTTGTAATTGAAAACGAAGTTATTGTAGGGGTAAGTTCAAATTTTGATATTTCTAATGACTTGTATGAAATCACTTACTATGAGATGTCAAAAACATTCAATGTTACACTTGAAGTCGTACTTGGGCATATTAACCATGTCTATCAAAAACCACTAGTAAATTCTAATTATGTATTTGTTCAAGGTAACTTAACTTCAAATACTTTTTCATGGAATACAATTAGTAGATACAATATATTAACTCAAACTATGGATGTTATAGAAGATAGTGACTCTTATGGTATTCAGATTCAATACATTAACCTGGACAGTATTATATACAGTATTCATCACGTAGAAAACGAAAACATTTTAATTGATTATTTTAATGAAGAGGGGACACTTATAGAGTCATCTATTAATGACGAATTCCACATTTTAAGTATTGATGATTCAAGATTTATCCATGTACAAAGAGATTCAGATTTGCAACAACAAATAATTAGAGTTTTAGATCAAAATGATAATGAAGAAATAGTTTTAGAATTTAATCAAAGAATGTACTTAAATGATATATACTACTTCAATGATTCTGTATATTTAATTGCAGATATGTTTGAATCTGATTTAACGAAATTTTTATTTGGATCACATCAATCGTATATTATAAAATACTCTGTAGAAGAATTAAATAACATTAAATGATTCAATTTGTTTAACATTCTATATATTCTGTCATTTCATTTACTCAATATATTTGGAGTGCCAGAGTAATAGAGATAAGTTTTTTAAATATGAACTTTTAGCATTATTTATAGTAAAGTTAGTATAGAGGTTGTAGTAAAGTTAGTATAGAGGTTATCAAAAACAGTGATAAAGTCCAACATGACAAGACATATAACAATGAAATGACTCCAAAAAGTTGGAGAGAAGGTATAATAATAATACCTAATCTTAAACGAAGGAGTCTTTTTTTGTGCAGATAGGGCAATTCTCCCTATATTCCAAATTCCATATGTCCTATAGAGGTTTAAAGAAGTTCTCTTACAGGCTTTTTTGTTTTCTGCATTCAACCTTTTACGATTACCTAACTATTTACATTATTATGTACTGTTATTGATAATATTTTGTATTATATTTTCATTGTAATGTATTTTATCTCCCTCTAATTGACATGAATCAATCTATGGAATATAATATCTATGAACAAAAATTAAAAAAGAATATAGTGGAGGTGTCGAAATGAAAAAAACATTCATCTTTATGATTTCACTAATTTTCGTGTATTTACTTGTTGGCTGTGTTGAATTGAATGAAAATCCAGATGATATTAGCTTGTTATACTCTAGATCATTTGATAACTTCAATGATTTTGAACAACCAATATTGGTTATTGATAATTATGATAGTTATCTTTCTAGTGGGTATCCATTAGATTTGGATGAAAATTTCTTTAACAATCGAATTTTGTATACATACTCATTCGAGCACTATTGTATGGGAACGAATATTTTCTTATTTAATAGTTATAAAATAACTGATGATGGTATTTTAGTTATTTATTACGAAACAGATAATGATATTTTAGTCCTAGATGCTGAAGGCATGTATGCTATGATTTTTGAAATTGATAAAGATTTATATCATAGCGCTGATAGTCTTGAAGTCAGAGAATTTGATAATTTAAATGAAGAAATTGAATTATTATATTCAGGCTCATATTCGAACTATCATGATTTTGATGAACCAATCACTTGGATCACATCACATGAAGAATATTCCGATTCCGATTATCCATTTGAATTAGATGAAGCATATTTTGATAATTATAGTCTCTATACTTATTCGTTTGTTCATAGTGATTTAGGAAGAAATATTTTCTTGTATGATAATTTTCTATTGGTAGATAACACTCTATTTATTACATGCGTAATCAATAACGAACTTATCGTTTCACCTGCTTTTGGTAGTTATGCACTTGTATTCGCTATCCCAAAAGGATTAATAAACAACAATGTTGAAGTGTTGGTAGCACCTAATGGTTCTAAAGATTTGATATTTGATGAACTTACTGAAGTCAGAAGTGTATCAACTTTTCAACTTCTTTACTTCGAGTTAATGGAAACACAACTATTTAGTATCAATTTTAATAGAGAAGGTACGTGGTCTATTACAGCAATCACGGGTAGATTATTTAATATATCAAATAATCAGGAGATATCCATGAGTATGTTCTCAGGTCTATATGGCTATCAGGCAACCTTGGAACCAGGTGAATATATTTTTATCTTAGATATTCGTAATAACGAATACTCAAATGAATCCTTTTATATATTTGATTATAATGCAATATTATTTAATGAAGATTGATTCAATAATTAATCAGTGCACTGTGATTATAAATTAGGGTGCGTAACTTTTAACAGGGGGTGCGTAATTGTATCAAAATAGGTCATTCAACACAATTAAATAGAAAATTCACTGAATAAATCCAAATTAACTTTTTAATGAGGTGAGCTATGAAGTTTATATATCAAACACTGGAATCTGAACATTACATTTTTAATTTTTTGGAAGATTCATTTGCAGCAGAACACATAGAAGAAATCATTTTGATACAAGAACAAGCATTTAAAAAAATAACATCATTTTTCAAGATTGATGTTTCATTTAAAATAGTTTATTATTTGCTAGAAACACCTGAACAAGTGGGTGTTGCCTTTGGGGATAATGAAGCATGTAATGGTTTTGCAGAAGAACCTAATATTATATATGCTGTATATAGTAAAAGAATAAAATGCATAGGTCCTCATGAAGATGCTCATATAATTTCTTACTTGTTAAACAAGCCAACTTCAGCTTTTGCTAGAGAAGGATTGGCTATGTATTTTGATGAATATTGGTGGAACAAGACAAATACAATTTGGGTTAAAGAATTTCTCAAGGCTGGAAATTATGTTAAAATCGAAGAATTAATAGATGACAAGAATTTTTTTGAACATAATGATGCGATTACTTATCCTATTTCTGGAGCATTTACAAAATTCTTAGTTGATACTTATGGGCGTGAAAAATATACCGAGTTCTATAGATTAAAAGTTGATATTAGAAACGCAATTACAAAAACATACGGGAAAAGTATAGAGCAATTGGAATTTGATTTTTTAAACCATTTAGACAAATTTTAAATTATAGCATCATAATTGAACTTTTCAAAAAGATAGTGTCAAGAGAAATATTGAATTTTACGACGATTGTGCTTAAAGCTGTAAGCTTCTAGTGCACAAAAAGTAAACTTGGTATAACTCCAGAGTAAAACACGCTATTTTTTTGATGAAAAACATGATAAACTTAGCAATGACAACACATATAACTAGTATTGGTTTGATACAATTCGTATCAGGCCTTTTTTTATCTAAATACATAATTTTAAAAAATGGAAAGCACGCTTGACAAAAATCTAAATGTGATATAAAATACAATGGAAAGCATACTTTCCAATAGGGGTGATATATTGAAAAACAGATTAGAAGAGATTAGGAAGCAACAAAATTTAAATCAAGAGACACTGGCAAAGGATTTAAAAGTTTCTAGACAAACTATTGGATCCTTGGAAAACGGAAGATATAATCCATCAATCCTGTTAGCTTTTAAGATTGCAAAGTATTTCAATGTTGCAATTGAAGAGATTTTTATTTTTGAGGAGGAAGAGAATGAAAAATAAACAGAAATTCATAGTATTAATCACAGCTATACTTACTTCAATTTTTGGATTTGTAGCTATGATTATTTTCAAAGATTTAGAAGGTGTGTATCGTGTAATACCATATGTAATGATCGGTGTTGGTTGTGGTATTTCAGGTGGCATTGGCGGAGAATTGTTATCTTCTAGAGTAAAGAAGAAGAATCCTGAACTAGCTGAAATGATTTCTATTGAGCAAAACGATGAAAGAAATATAATGATAAAGCATAAAGCAAAATCCAAAGTGTTGGATGCAATTATATGGTTGCTATTACCTATGTATATAGGTTTGGCTTTTGTAGATAATGGGATAATTGGAATAATTATATTGATTACACTAAATGTATTAGGAGTTTTCTATATGAGTTTTTTAATATCTAAATACAACAAAGAGATGTAATTGTGTTTAACAGATAGTAAATTGGTGTATATGACAGAATAGAATTGTAGAAATATGACGGAAAATGGACAAACATAATTGTAATAAACAGTTTTTCTTTTATGACTTATCAAAATACGGACTTTTAGCATTATTTATAGTAAAGTTAGTATGGAGGTTATCAAAAACAGTGATAACGTCCATAATGACAAGACATTCCATTTGAATGGAGAGTGGCGTAATGATTTTGTAAAAGCAGATTACGTTGCAATACATGGTGATTCTGGAGCAGCAGTAACAATGCCAGGATATTGGGGGGCATCAACATTTCATACGAAAGTGATTGGTCTTCAATCAACCTCTTGGTTAACAGCTGATGGAAATTGGGTGCCAGGTTCATCATTTGTTACTTTTGGTAAAACAGGTAACTTGTTTGATGAACTTGATTTATCTGGCTACTAGAGGTAAAATGACTAACGAGAAGAGTCGTTTGAAATGAGAAAAGTAATAACAGTAATGGTACTAACTATGATAATTGTCTTAACAGGTTGCTCAGATACTGTAAAAAACGAGTATAATATTACAGATGTAGAACATGATAAGATGGTGAATTATATTGCAATAGAGTCAATCACAATTAATGATGAAGTGTTTACATTATATGAAGTGCAAGATTCAGATGGAGAATTACTTGAAACAGAAAGGTTGAGCATTGGGCAACTGAACGAACTCGGCATAGATTTAAGAGAAGCAGAAGAGTAATCATTGTTTTGAGTATGCCGATATTAATAGATATTTTAGAAGAATGAGATTCAGTAGAATCACATTCTTTTTTATTATGAACAGCTACATTTTGACAGATTTGAACTAAACAAAAACACTCTCTAAACTAATTACTTATGGCGTGATTGAATTAGTAATTGAGCAAGCCTCTTAATAGATTTTGCTCTTTTCTTTGCCAAAAAATCAACTCCATTCGAAAAAAATGAGTAAAACTCCGTAATGATAAGACACTATTTTCGAGCAATATGGTGCACTCAACGCACGTTGAGTCTATCGTATTGCTTTCTTTGAAAAGAACTTAACAAATATTTTATTAAATAGAATAAGAAGTATTTAACCTTCAAAAATAGGGATAAATACTTTTTTCTTTTAGGTGTTAAGAATACAAAATTAATTTACAATATTCTCCGCCAATAGATTGCAAATCTCTCCATTAAAGAAATTGAAACGCCATATTTAGATATCTAGGTGAAAAAAATCCATGTTAATATTTGATTTACTCCAGATAATAATATATAATAAAATTAAGTGGAGGAGATAATATGATTATTACAACATTAGATCTGAAAGAAAAGTATAAAAACTATATAGATGTTAATGGAAAAATTAAAAGAGATATTGATAAAGGTATCTTATTTCCACTTGTTAGAGGCACTTATGAAACCAATAGTCATACCGATGGCTATTTACTCGCTTCATATATTTATGGACCATCCTATTTATCTTTTGAATATGCACTTTCTTTTCATAACATTATTCCTGAGAGAGTAGTAGTTTATACGAATGCTACATTTAACAAAAGGAAACAAAAGTCATATCAAAATCATTTTGGTTTATTCACATATAGAGATGTACCAAAAGAAGCTTTTCCCTATATGGTTAAGGTGCATGAAGTAGATAGCTATGCATACTTCATAGCTAGTCCTGAGAAAGCATTATGTGATTTACTATATATAAAAAAACCGGTATTAAGTATTAAAGAATTGAAGCGGATGCTATTTGAAGATCTTCGAATAAGCAAGGATGCGTTTGATCAGTTAAATTTTCACGACATTCTGTTTTTATCTAGTAAGTATATATCCAACAACATAAAATATTTAAAAAAATATATTGAAAGTGAGTATATCAAATGACGATTATTCAACAAATGATTAATAAGTATAATCCAATCACACTGGAAGATAAAAAGAATGCAGTCAAAGAAGTTTTACAAGAAGTGGTTTTGGCAGGGCTTTCGAAAACTGATTTTTTTTCACATACTGCTTTTTATGGCGGCACTGCTTTAAGACTATTTTATGGGATGAATCGGTTTAGTGAGGATCTGGATTTTTCATTACTGGTCGAAGATGACACTTTTGACATAAGTAAATATTTTAAGCCAATCAGCGATGTTGTAAGTTCACTGGGGTTAAATTTTGAAGTGTCAAAAAAGGATAAGACAACAAGTTCAACAATCGATTCAGCCTTCATAAAGGGCAATACAAAAGAAACAATCATTACAATTTACCCTAATTCGGTAGATGCAAGTCGGATAATTCATAATGAGAAAATCATTATCAAGTTTGAAGTTGATGTGAATCCACCTCTTTATGCAAATACTGAAATCAAGTTTCGTTTATTACCATTTCCATATCAAGTTAGGGTATATGACCAATCGTCTCTGTTTGCGGGTAAAATTCATGCCGTTATTGCTAGAGGTTGGAAAAATCGTGTAAAGGGAAGAGATTTATATGATTATATCTATTATTTGAGTTTAAATACAAAAGTGAATCTAAAACACTTAGAAGAAAGACTAAAACAAACAAAAACTATAGAAGAGGATGTCCAATTAACAAGAGCATTATTGATTGAAATATTAGATAAGCGATTTGATCAAATTGACTATGATATAGCCAAATCAGATATCAGACCATTTATAAAAGATCATAATAGTCTAGACCTATGGAGTTGCGATTTTTTCAAATCAATTACTAGCCACATTGAAGTAGATTTGGAGATTAACTAATGATTAAACCCAAACAACTTAAAAGAGGTGACAAAGTCGCTATTGTTAGTCTGTCATCAGGCATTTTAGGTGAATCTGAAGTAAGACATCAATTAGATCTAGGCATAAGAAGATTAAATGAACTTGGTCTTGAACCTGTTTTTATGCCCCATACACTTAAAGGTTTAAACTATATAAAAAACAACCCAAGTAAAAGAGCCGATGATTTAATGCTTGCGTTTAAAGAACCATCAATTAAAGGCATAATTTGTGCTATAGGCGGGGATGATACATACAAAACAATACCCTATTTAATGAATACCGAGTTTAAAAATACAGTTCGTTCAAATCCAAAAGTGTTTGTAGGTTTTTCGGATTCAACCAATAACCATCTAATGCTAAACAAACTAGGATTAGTTACTTACTATGGTTTAAATTTCTTGTCAGATTTGTGTGAGTTACAAAAGGAAATGATACGATATACAAAGCAAAGCTATCAAAGACTATTTAAAAATGATCAATCTTTTGAAATCCATTCAAGTCCAAAATGGTACTTGAATAGAAAAGACTATAGTACCAATCAAATGTTTGTATCGCTGGTTGAAATAGAAGAGACCAATTGTCATAAATATCTAAACGGATTTGGTGTCATTGAAGGTTTATTTTGGGGCGGTTGTCTCGAGAGTATCTATGACTTATATACAAGTGAAAGATATTCAGATCAAAGAAATATTTATGATCAGTATGGTTTAATTCCTGATATAGATTTTTTTGGAGATAAGATTATATTTCTTGAAACGAGTGAAGAAAAACCTAAACCAGAAAAATTTAAAATGATGCTCTTTTTTAACTCTAATGTGTAATTCATTTATTTACCACGTTTTGGTATTTTAACCTGAATTATTATATATTTGATGATATAATATATGAAATAAGCTTTGTAGATAGTAAAATTTAAATAGGACTGCTTTTTAATATTGCAAAAATTAGATTGACTGAAATATAGTCGTACACTTTATTTACTATTAAAAAGCAAAGAAATTAGGAACCGATATTTTCTATTGATTTGATTTCTTAAACGAAAGCAAACTACATTTTTTAATAATAATTTAGGAGTGATTATACATGGATTGGCTAAAAGAATTTGAAGAATATAAGTCTAAAATTGGTGATAGAACAACATTGTATGGCCTAGTAGCAAAAAAATACAACATCAAGAGTGCTTTATATCCAGGTAGTCACATTGATATAAGTCCATCTATGGTTATACTTGATGTAACGTATGTTGATAATTTTAAAGGCGCAATTAAGTTTTTCGAAGAGATAAGCGAAATAGAAAAATACGTCAATAGTAACAAAGAATACAAAGAGATGTGCAACATAGATTTTTTGGGAACTGATTATAATAATGAAATTAGTATTGATAAAGTAGACATGATCATTTCTCAGTATGCTGGATTTGTTGGACAAGCTACCAAGAGGTATTTGAAAGATGATGGCATACTACTTTGTAATGATAGTCACGGTGATGCAACCTTAGCTTATTTGGATGAGGATTATATTCTTGTTGCTGTGATTGACCAACATAATGAAATATCAACGAACCAACTAGAGAAATATTTCGTCTTTAAAAATGGAAGACAAATTGACAAAAATAAGGTGCAAAGTACAATGAAAGGTCCTAAGTATGAAACACAAGCAAATAATTATATTTTTAAGTTAAAAAGTAGGATTCAATATTTCAAACCAAGTACATAGTGAAATATCTACAAAATAAGTTACAAAAAACGGAGGTATAAAGTGAAAAAAGTATCGATATTATTTGGGATTATATCCATTATGATTCTATCGAATTGTTCACAAAATAAAACCAATAAAGTCCTTGAGGATTTATATAATCATAGCAATTTTATATATCAACTTAATACTATAGTAACAGATGAAATTAAATCTGAGTTTTCAGTTTTTGAAGGATTTGGTATGTATATATTAGTCAATCCAAGTATTGATGTATATGAAGATGATATTGATGTATATATGAATGAGAATCCTGTTACATATTATGATGTAAGTGGATATCCAGATTGTACTGATGATTATGTGATTACAAGGATTTATACATCCGATCCATCAATAAATGTTTATGAATATTCTGTTGGTAATACATACGATGAGGAATCAGTAATATCATTTATGAACTCTATTGGTTATGATAAGTTAGATAACATGAGTGATGTTTTTGAAAATCAAGACGATCGCATAAAATTTTATTTTGATGATAAGAATATCATATACAAAATAGAAGTGGGGCTAGTTTCAAGTTGTAATGTTATTTTTTAATAGTTTAGCAAATATATTTTTACCCAATACTAATGAGATATTATTTTAAAGTACTCATAATAAATTGATAGATAAATTCAAATTTTGATGTGAATATAATATCTCAAAACTGAAAATAGATAAAACCCTCTAATAAAGATATAATTCAGAGGTATTTATAAATAAATTACACAATTCTGATGAGAATGAACTTGATTTCCATTTTTGGAGAAAAGGTGTAATGAATATACCTACTCTTATTGTAGGGAGCAATTTTTTATGTAGATTTGAAATATCCTTTCAAATCTTATTTTTATTTGATATAATCGAAATAAGGTGTATCCAAGGATGGATTATTATGAAGAAAAAATATAGTATAATTTCAAATTTTGTGCTTTTATTATGGTATTTTTTAGCAATGACTGGAGTATATTTTAAAGATTTTTATTTGGTTAAGCGCTCATATGAAGATGATTGGATATTTATGATTATTCCGATCATTATTTTGATTATATTTATTATTAAGGAAAAGCTAGGGAAATTCATTTTATTGTCATGGCTATCTCTATGGTTTATTATTCAATTTCTAAGCCATGAATGGTACACAATATTTGGGAGTGGTTTCATGGGAACAAAAGAAGGAAAAATTGAGTATTTTAAAGATACGATAAAGTTTGTTAATTCGGAGACAATATATATTCCAGATGTTTATCATATCATTTTGCATATACTAATTATTGTTGCTATTTTCACAACAGCGACTTATATATTTAATAAAAGAAGCGGTATTAACTCAAGCTCATAAAAAGTATTTCAGTAAACTTTTACACTATTGATTATTATTTATAAGCTAATGATATTAAGTTTTTGATCTGATGATCAAGAACTGCATTAAAGGTGTGTAATTGTATTAAAATAGGTAGTACATAAAAACAAAATTATATCATAAAGACAAGATAGAATAAATAGACGTAGAAGGTGAACAAAATGCTAACTCAAAGAAACACATATGCTAGTATTGAGAGCTTTATTAGGCATATGAAACAAAATGACAATGTCATAGGAATAGTCGAATATGGTGGGCGAAGCTATACTGATATGTCTGACGGTGGAGACTATGATTTAACAATAATTTTTAACAAACCTGTTTCAAAGAATTTTTCAGGTGTTCATTTGCATATCAATGGTATTCCTGTAGATTGTATGCTCTTATCAATAGATGATTTTATGTCTGATGTTGTACAAAATGAATTTTTATTAGTACATCTTAATTGTAAAATATTATACGATAGAAACAATATAACTGCAGATATATTGAAGAGAATTCAAATTACTTGGGCAACACCAAAGGAATTATCCGATTTTGAAAAAATGTTGTTTAGATTTACGTTTAAACATATACTTGATAAATTAAAACATAGATTACATGATAACGAAATCTATACAAAGTATTTTATTTATTCTCAATTTGATTGGTTTCTATCATGTTATGCACGAATTAAAGGATGGGAAGTTGGTAAACCCAAATTACACTTGAAACTTATTGAAACTCATGAACCCGACTTATTTAGTATAATTTCAAGTTTATATTCAGAAAAGTGTTTAGAGGCACAATTTGAATTACTTAATCAATGTGCAAATTACATGATTAACCCTCTCGGTGGTTTATGGAAAGATAATGAAATTTTATTTCATTTGCTACCTGATGGAAAAAATGATGAAGATGAACAAATAAAATTTTCGAAAGTACTAATGAAAGAATAAAGAAACTCATTTCGGACCATTTAGTGCATTATCTTTATTTATTCTCACATTCTAATAGAAAAACCATCAGAAATGATGGTTTTTTTGCCTTATCTAGTCGCAATACAATAATACTTAATATATATATAAAACAACTAGAGGTTGATATAATTAAAATAACAATCGCTGGTTTATAATACAAATATAGAATATAATATAATTGAAAGGTGGTAAAAACATGTCAAAAAATTATAAAATTGGAAAATTTATCCAATCTCAAAGAAAAGCAATTGGGTTAACTCAAAGTGATTTATCAGAAATCTTATCGATAAGTCCACAAGCAATATCAAAATGGGAAACAGGGGAAACTCTACCGGACACGGCTATATTATTAAATTTAGCTGAAGCACTAGAAACTACAGTTGATAGAATACTATCAGGTGGAAATATCGTTGCTAAAAAACATAAGAAAATAAATATCCCAAATATTATTGAAGGACTACAATCCATTCATAACTTAAAAATTCATTTTGGTAAGAACTCAACATTTTATCAAGGTGCAATTCAAGGAATTAATGAAAAAATGAATATCGACTTTGAAAAATATTATGAAGACGAGTATTCAAAAGAAGTATTATTAGCTGAAGTTATTATTCAGTACTTGATGGAAGGTTTTACAACAACTAAATCAGAAGTTGATGTTTTTGTTAAAACAGATAAAATGCGTGGCATTATCTACAAATACATTGGTGAAGAAAGTTCAATGAAACAATTAACGTATGACGAAGATCCTGCATTGTTTGAGACAATTCGAAAATTAGAAAAAGAATTTGCTGAAATCTCCATATTATATGAACTCCCAGGTGTGTACATTAGTCTAGATAAGGGAAAAAACTATTGGGCGACACAAGTAGAAATAGATCAAGATTTTTGCTATGGAATAGCTGTTGATGAAAGCACAATAAAAGTTTTTACATATGGCTATGGAGGAACAAATCTAAAATTAGTCCATGAGATTAAACGATAATCATCTATCATAGAATTAGTACTCTACAGTTAAATGTACCGTTTTGACTAATAAACATGATTTTGTTATCGATGAATGAGTACTATACATTATATTGAGTAAAAAATAATATTAAATAGGCGTATAGTTTCTAATCAAAGGAAAACATAAAACTTATTTTAGATGAACCATCTATTTCATCTTTAGATATGTGAATACAGTTTGAAGATTATGAATAGAATCAAATACTAGTGCACCATATACAATAAAAAATAAAAATTGTTATTTTAAATATTTTTAGTTAAGTAAAAGCACTTCGTGAAGTGCTTTTATGATTTATTTACAATAAACTAAATGAAAATATAAATTGCTATAAAGCTATGTTATAATTTACTAAAGGAGTGATTAAATTGAAGAAACAATTACCAAAACGTCATGAGCTTGATGTGAAACATACATGGGACATGACTAATTTATTTAAAAATGAGGAATTATATCAAGAAGCTTTTGATTCAGTAGAAAAAGACATCGATTTATTTTGCGAAACTTTTGAAAATAAATTAAATTCAAAAGAAATGATCAATTCTGCAATAACTGCATATCAAGATATTCAAGCAAGATTATCCAGAATCAGTGCTTATGGTTCACTTCAATCTAGTACAGATTCAATATCTGAAGAAAATCAAATGCGTCAAGGAAAAGCAATGTTACGCTTTCAAAGCATTTCAAAAAAAATGGCTTTTTTTAACAATGAATTAAAACAAACAAAAAACGAATTATTGTTAGAAGCAGCAGAGTTAAACGTAGATAACCAATTTTATTTAAAAGATATCGTTAAAGACAAGAAATATGCGTTAATACCAGAGGTCGAAAAAACATTGGTGGCATTATCACCAGCCCTCAATGCTGCTTACATAAACTATAGTCGTTTTAAATTAGCAGATATGAAGTTTAATGATTTTGTCGTAGATGACACTACATACCCTAACTCATTTACACTTTTTGAAAACGAATATGAATACGAAGAAAATACATCAGTTAGAAGACGTGCTTATGAGACTTTTTATGAAAAGCTAGCAGAATACCAACATGGATTTGCGAGTAATTATCAAGCACACGTCCAAAAAGAGAAGATTATGTCTGAACTTAGAGGCTTTTCAAGCGTATTTGATTATTTATTATATGATCAAAAGGTATCCAAGGATTTCATGGACCGTCAAATTGATTTAATTATGGATAAACTAGCACCAGCTATGAGAAAATATGCAACTTTATTAAAAGAAGTTCACGGATTAGATCAGATGACTTATGCAGATTTAAAAATTGCAGTGGATCCTACATTTGAACCTCGTGTTACGATTGAAGAATCTAAAGCTTTATTAATCGAAGGATTATCAATCTTAGGTAGTGAATATAATCAAATCGTAAAACGTGCATTCAATGAAAGATGGATTGATTTTCCTCAAAATCAAGGGAAATCAACAGGCGGATTTTGTTCTTCACCTTATGGGGCTTCCTCATATATTTTGATTAATTGGAATGGACAAATGGATGAGGTTATGGTTTTAGCACACGAAATAGGACATGCAGGACATTTTCAATATGCCAATAACAATCAAGCAATCTTAAATACTAGACCATCAATGTATTTTGTTGAAGCACCATCGACTACTAATGAGTTATTGATGGCGAATCATTTAATTAAAAAAGTTAAGACAGATAGAGAAAAAACTTGGATTAAATCTGTGATGATATCAAGAACTTATTATCACAATTTTGTGACCCACCTATTAGAAGCAGCTTTCCAAAGAGAAGTATATGACAGAATTGAAAATAAACAACCTCTTTCAGCTCATATCTTAAACAATATCAAATTAGGTGTATTAAAGAAATTTTGGGGTGATGCAGTTGAAATACCTGATTGGGCTGGTTTGACATGGATGAGACAACCACATTATTTTATGGGGTTATATCCTTACACATACTCAGCTGGACTTACATTGGGTACTAAAGTATCGAAGATGATAGAAAATAAGACAATTAAGCCAGAAGATTGGATCCAAGTGTTAAAAGCAGGTGGGACAAAGACTCCGCTTGAATTAGCTCAAATGGTTGGTGTAGATTTATCTACTGATCAAACTTTAAATGAGGTTATTGAAGAGATATCAACTATTATTGATGATATTATAAAAAGCAAATTGAATGTGTAATTATTTTCTAAAATCATAAATATATGTATCATAAATTCAAGAGGTAACTATATGACAAAATACGATCAATATTTCAATAGAATTAGTAAGAAAATACCTACTTTACAAATTTATCTCGAAAGTAAGCGTGATCAATATATCTATCAATATTCTACTCATAATGAAAACCAAAGCTTTCATAGTGCTAGTATTGGAAAAGTTTTTTGTGCCACAGTAATCATGATGGCAATTGAAGAAGAAAAAATCACTTTAGATACAAAAGTTGTAAACCTTCTAGAAAAAAGTAAATTAGATCGCTTGTTCATTTACAAAACAAAGGATTATCAAAGTGAAGTTACGATTCGGCAACTCTTATCTCATACATCTGGAATCAATGATTACTTTGAAGGTAAGACAGGAAAACATCCTAGCTTCATGAAAATTGTGATGGAAAATAAAAGTCACATATTTACACCAGATGAATTATTAAATTTTACTAGAGAATTCCAACAGGCTGTAAATATGCCAGGTAAATATTTCTTGTATTCAGATACTGGATATGTTTTGTTAGGCTTGATACTTGAAAAGCTATATAATATGTCTTACGCAAACATACTAAAAGAAAAAATATATAAACCACTAGGTTTAAATAACACAGCATTATGCTTTTATGATGAAAACTTTGATGCGAAAAAACTAGCACCGATTATCTTCAAAGGTGTTGATATGCGTCTAGCCAACAGCTTAAGTTGTGATTTTGCTGGAGGCGGGTTGCAAACTACAGCTCAAGATCTTGCTCTGTTTCTAAAAGGATTATTTAATGGTAAACTCATCTCAAAAGATTCACTAAGATTAATGATGGAGGCTAAGCACTCTTTTCATGGAATCATGCGTTATGGTTTAGGATTGATTGAGATTAAGTTTCATCGATTAGTTCCGTGGATGAGAAATTATCCGTCACTTTATGGTGGGTTAGGCAGTCTATCAGTGCATGCCTTTTATGATCCTAAAAATGATGATGTTTATATTATGAATTTAGGCGATGCATCTGAAATGAGAAGAAGTTTTATGATTCTTGTAAAAATGGCTAAATGGTTAAATAAATGAAGAACTGATTTATGATATAATATGCATATATAATGTGAGTATTTGTTTACAATTTATTATGATAATATTTGAAATATATAAATTATAAAAAGTTGATTAGACTCGAGCAAATAGAAGTACATTGACTATAATAAAAGGGGGTAATCATTCATGTTTGGAGATTCAACCATTTTAAGATTAATACTATCTCAAGTTTTTTCTATATATTTAATGTTATTAATGGTTCCTTTAAAAGAACCCCAAAAAAGAAATACTTTAATTGTTTTGTTAGGCACCGTTCTCATTACTTTTATGAATGCATTGGTCATCATTAATTTCGGTATAGAATTTTATATTAGGTTTTATTTTTTAACACTTATGGTACCTTATATCGTCATTTTTTCTCTTCTTGCATTCTATAAAAATGCTAAATTTATTTTTGCTTTATTATCAATTCAAATTATAAACAATGTTACTATCATTAATGGTCTTTTTGCTTCTTATTTATTCTTTGGTGAAAACACACCATTTATTGATACGATAGCTAGAGCATTAACTTATATCCTCTTTTTACCAATAGTTATCAAATATATTCGTCCTACTTATTTAAAGATGGCAGAAATGCTGAATAAGGGCTGGTGGATTTTGAATTCAGCACTAATTTTATCTTATTTACTAGCATATTTTGTTTTGTTTGTTCCTGATGATATTTTTAAACGACCTGAGTATTTTGCTCATGCATATATAGGTATTATGCTTTCACTCTTGATTTATGCGATTATTTTCTTTTTATTTATTGAAATTAAAACAAAAATCGATATTGAACATGATAAAGAGTTACTTTCTAGTCAAGTTTCATCTCTTGCGGCTCAATCAGAAGAAATAACTACTATTGCATATAAGGATGCTTTAACTGGCGTTTATAATCGATATTCTTTATATAGACAAATGGATATCTTCATTCAAAGTAATCAAAGTTTTCTTGTGGTCTTTATAGATCTAGATAATCTAAAAGAGATTAATGACACTTATGACCATACAAAAGGAGATTACTATTTGAAGCAATTTGCTTTAGCTGTTCAAGAAGCGATTAAAGATTTTGGAAAAGTCTATCGCTTCGCTGGAGATGAGTTTGTATGTTTAATAACGCATAATTTTGCTCAATTCGATAGTGAAGTCTTCAAAAACAATGTTATAAAGGAAATGGTTATTGATATACCGTTTCAAGGTCTAAGTATGGGATTATCTTTATATCCACAAGATGGATTGAATTCTGATGATTTAATCAGTTTAGCTGATCAAGCGATGTATGCAAAAAAAAATGCAAAAAAAGCTCATCGATAAACAATGAAGCACAGTCACTTATCTTGATAGAAGATAAAGTGAATAAATATATAATATAGAAAATGAATACTTAAGTTAAGTTTTTAAGAGGGAAAAAATGAAGAAAATACTACCGTGGGTTTTACCACTGCTTAGGACTGCTCTTTTTATTGTTGTTGGGTGGCTACTTGTTATTATAACTAATCAAAGTTATAGTGATTTAATTAGATGGTGGACGCCATTATGTACTGTTTATAATTTAGTCACCATTGGTATTTTATATTTTGTTTGTCGCTACGAGAAGATCAGTTACAAGTCATTGTACAATCCCAAAAATGAAAAATTGAATGTCAAAAAAACATTTTTATTCACATTAATTATGTTGTCTGTTGGTGTTGGTGGTATGGTAGGATTTTCATTACTATTTTATAGAGGATTACCTGAGTTTTTAGTTTTACCAATACCCATATGGATATCTGTTGTCAATCTCTTATTATTGCCTATAACAATTGTTTTTGCAGAACTTCCACTTTATTTTGGGTACTCACTAGATCGATTGAACAAACAAACTGGAAAGCCGATCATAGCGGTCATATATGTTGTATTCTTTTATGCTTTACAACATAGTTTCATACCTTTGCTATGGGATTATAAGTATATGGCATTTAGATTTTTATCGTTTTTACCTTTAATGATATTTTTGGGTATTCAGTTTAATAAGAAACACCAGCTAAAACAAATGATGGTTGGTCATGGAGTTATGGACTTAAGTACTAGTATGCAAGTATTAATTATGTCAATTTTATAATTATCTTGCATATTATATCTTTTAGTAATATAAATAAACAACTTAAGGAGTAATTTTTTATTACTAAGTTATTATGTTAAATCATTGCATTATGCATTATAGATTGTAATTATGACTATAGATATAGTATAATAAATTCATTAATTACGAATGTGAGGGGATTATATGTGGGATAATATGACAGTGTTTCAACAAACTTTTTTTGTTATTGCAATCGTTTCAACAGTTCTTATGATTGTGTTAATCATAATGATGTTTATTGGCATGGATGAAGCTGATGGGTTTGATACTACTATAGATGATCTTGATATCAATGTTGATTCAATCAACGATGAACCAATTAGTGGAATTGGAGGATTAAAAATTCTTAGCATAAGAGGTGTGTTAGCTTTCTTAAGTATTGGAGGTTGGACAACATACATATTAAGTGATACCTTGCAATATTGGTTAGCTAGTTTATTTGGTTTTATCGCAGGAAGTATTGCTGCGGTATTATTAGCTTATGCTTTAAATGCTGCTATGAAGCTAGAATCTTCCGGAAACCTCGACTATAGAGGTACTGTTGGTAAAACCGCTATGGTTTATATAAGAGTCCCTGCTCAAAGAAAAGGCAGAGGAAAAGTCATTATGAATCATCAAGGGAAAACATTAGAAGTAGATGCTTTAACAGATGAAAATGAAGATTTATTAAGAAATACTAAGGTGATTGTTGATTCTCTTGAGGATGACAGCACATTATTAGTTAGAAAAACAAATTAAAAAAAGGAGAATTTAATTATGATTTATATGACACCAGGTGGACTATTTGGTTTAATATCTGCAATTGTTGTAATTGTTTTTATGGTTCTAGCATTTATTGTTTCTAGAATTAAAAAATGTCCATCAGATAAAATTATGGTTGTTTATGGTAAAGTGGGACAAAATACTGATGGCTCAGACAAATCAGCAGCATGTATCCATGGGGGAGCTAAGTTTGTATATCCTTTTATTCAGGCTTATGAGTATCTGGATTTAACACCACTATCTATTAGTGTTGATTTAACTAAAGCACTATCAAGACAAAATATTCGTATCGATGTACCTTCAAGATTTACTGTAGGTATTTCTACTGAACCAAACGTCATGATGAATGCCGCAGAACGTTTATTAGGATTGCAATTAAGTGAGATTCAAGAACTTGCAAAAGATATTATTTTTGGTCAATTACGTTTAGTTATTGCAACTATGGATATTGAAGAAATTAATACCAATAGAGATAAGTTCTTAGAAGCTGTTAGTGATAACGTTGAGACAGAATTAAAGAAAATCGGTTTAAGATTAATTAACGTTAACGTTACAGACATAAACGATGAATCAGGATATATTGAAGCTTTAGGTAAAGAGGCTGCTGCTAAGGCAATTAATGATGCTAAAAAGAGTGTTGCTGAGAAAAACCGTGATGGTTCTATTGGTGAAGCTGAAGCTTTAAGAGATCAAAGAATTCAAGTGGCTACTGCAGATGCTCTAGCTATTGAAGGAGAAAATAATTCATTAGGTGATATTTCTAAATCTAATGCAACACGTAGAGAAATTGAAGCTGAAGCTTTAAGAAGAGCTACAGCAGCTGAAAAAATTGCAACTGCCAAAGCTTTAGAAGAATCATATTTAGCAGAAAAAGAAGCCGAACTTGCTAGAGCTAATCGTGAAAAAGCTTCACTTGAGGCTGATATTATTGTTAAATCTGAAATTGATAAGCAGAAAAAAGTCATTGAAGCTGAAGCGATTGCTGAAGAAACAAGAAGAAAAGCGAGAGGGGAAGCAGATGCGATTTATGCTAAAATGGAAGCTGAAGGTCGTGGTATGCTTGAGATTTTAAATAAACAAGCTGAAGGGTTCACGTCTATTGTAAAAGCAGCTAATAACGATACTAATTCAGCAATTAGATTATTAATCGCTGATAAATTAGAGACTTTAGTTGGTATTCAAGTAGAGGCAATTAAGAATCTTAAATTTGATAAGATTACTGTTTGGGATGGTGGAAATACTAAAGATGGAACAACTCAAACTGCAAACTTTGCATCGAATTTGATGCGTGCAATTCCACCAATGCAAGATCTATTTGCAATGGCAGGATTAGAATTACCTAGTTATCTTGGAAAAGAAATAAAACCAGAAGCAGAAGATAAATCAAAAGAAGTTATGGAAACAAAAGTATCTAATGTAGAGAAAAAAGATTAGTTAAATACAATGAATTGTTAATATAAAAGGGTGTTTTTTTAGCATCCTTTTATTCTAGAATTCTTGTGTGTATATTTACTAACTATGGAGGAGTATTTTATGGATATATTACCACTCATTTTGATAAGTTTTCTCACTTTAGCTATATTTTCATTCTTACTAACAGGAGCTAAGTTAACGATCTATATGTTTTTTAGTTTTCTATATGAAAAAAAGATTTGGCTTGAATATTTAATTTTCCATGCACTAATGATTATTGCAGCAGCTGCTCCGATTTTAATATTCAATGAAATGGAAACAAGTGCAATGGTACTTTATGTGATTTTACCTATATTAATCGTTTTTGGTTTTATTGAATTTTTATATTTTTATACTAAACATTTTGACTATGAATCAAAAAAGAAATATATTACAGCTTTGATGGTATCTTATCTAGCTAACTTTGGGATACTAAATGTTGGATTTTATATATTTTTGGCATTATGGATATTAGTAGCAGGTATTTAGGCTTAAGTTTTGAAATAGAAAGGAAAACAAGTTCATGAGATTAAAAGTAGAAAAAGATATTGATGCATTAAGATTATTAATAACAAATTATTACAGTGAATATAACGTTATATGTGACACCAGAGTCAACTCTGATACATATTTAATTGTTGTAGAGAAATATTTTATTAGAAATTCTAGTCGAGCATCACTTTCTATAGTGATTGCTAGAGATGATTTTGATCAAGTGGTTATTGAAGCAGTTGGCTCAGGTGGAGGAACTGGCTGGATATTTAAGTTTGATTGGGGTGCAAAAGAATCTTTTGAAAATGCAATACCTAAAATTTTGGATACAAATAATATTAAATATATAAAAGATTAAAGAGGGAAACCTCTTTTCTCTTTTTATAAATATCTTTACAAATCGAAAAAGATGTAGTAGAATACAAATATAAACAAATGTTTAAATACAAACAATAGTTGGAGAGTATAAAAATGAAGCTAAATGATAATGAGAAAAAGGTTTTAGATATTTTATTACAAGATCCATACGTTAATCAAAAATACATTGCTGATCAAATGTCTTTATCTAGACCAGCAGTTGCAAATCTTATATCAGGATTACAAGACAAAGGATATATTTTAGGTAAGCCGTATGTTCTAAAAAAAGAAGAATATGTGACTTGTGTTGGTGGAGCTAATATGGATTACACATTTAGACTTGAAGGAGAAATGATTTTAGGAACCTCAAATCCAGTTGACTCATCTGTATCATTTGGTGGAGTAATAAGAAATGTTGCGGATAATTTATCTAGACTCAATCATCAAATATCTCTAATGAGTGTAGTTGGTGATGATAGAGCCGGCGAAGAATTGATTGAAGAGTCTAAGAAAATCATGGAAGTATTTGCCTGTGATAAAATATCTAAAGCAAATACTGGTGGATATTACTCAATTATTGGAAAAGATGGAAACATGAATGTTGGTTATGCTGATATGTCAATTAATCATCATATGACACGCTCTTGGATATTAAAACATAAAAGACATTTAAACTTAAGCACATGGATTATAGCAGATACTAATATGACAAAAGATGCACTTGAAGCCTTAATTGAATATTCAATAAGCGAAGAAAAAAAACTTGCAATTATTGGTGTTTCAGGACCGAAAATGAGGCATGTTCCAGATGATTTAGAAGGTGTTGAGATCATCATTTGTAATTTAGATGAAACGCAAAGTTATTTTCAAACAACAAATGATAACGTCGATGAACTTATTAAACTTTGGATTAATAAAGGTGTAAAAAAAGCAATTATAACCCAAGGTAAAAAAGGCTCAGTATTTACAGATGGACATACTATAGAACGTCAACCAGCTATCATTATAAGTGATGAGCTATTGATTGATGTCACAGGTGCTGGTGATGCATTTAGTAGTGCAGTTTGTCATGGATTAATCCATAAGGAAGACTTAA
>CAKMKH010000056.1 GCA_927441705.1 uncultured Acholeplasmataceae bacterium
ATCTTCTAAGAACCGTTTCTTTACTGTCATCGTCTCTTTGGATCAATTTCCCACCACACTTATCACATACACCTTCTACTTGAGGAGGTTTATTTGTTAAATGATAGATTGATCCACAATTTTTACATACTCTACGACCGCATCAAGGGCCACTTTTGAAGCCTGGTATGACATTTTGTGTAGAACCGATGGTCAATTTAGGTACCAAACGTGTAAAAGTATTGAAAGATAATTGGACAACAGTTACAATAGATCGCAAACCGAGTGCTCATTTTGAACACATGATTGTGATTACGGAAACTGGATATGACATTTTAACATCATTAATAAAGGAGTGAACCTATGGCAAGAGAAGATTTAATTGAAGTAGAAGCAAAAGTTATTGAAGTACTACCTAATACAAAATTTAAAGTAGAACTTATACAAAATGGCCATATAGTATTGGCTCACGTTTCTGGTAAAATCCGCATGCATAACATACGCATTTTACCTGGTGATAAGGTAACAGTAGAATTGTCACCATACGATTTGACACGCGGCAGAATAACGTACCGCCGTAAATAAGGAGGAGCACTTATGAAAGTGAGAGCATCAGTAAAAAAAAGAAGTGAAGACGATATTATCGTTAAACGTAAAGGAAAAATTTACGTTATTAATAAAAAAAATAGAAGACATAACCAGAGACAAGGTTAATAAGGAGGAACTATGGCAAGAATAGCAGGCGTTGACATTCCACGCGACAAGCGCGTCGTGGTTTCGTTGACCTATATATATGGTATTGGATTATCAACATCCAAAGAAATCTTAAAAAAAGCTGAAGTTAGTGAAGAAACTCGTGTTAAAGCATTAACGGAAGATGAATTAAATCGCATTCGTACAGAAATTGGGAATTTCCTAGTTGAAGGTGATTTACGTAGAGAAATTACATTAAATATTAAACGTTTAATGGAAATTGGATCTTACAGAGGCATGCGCCATCGTAGAGGATTACCAGTTCGTGGGCAAAACACTAGAAATAATGCACGTACTAGAAAAGGTAAACCTAAGGCAATTGCTGGTAAGAAGAAATAAGGAGGAATAAACCATGGCACGTAAAAAAACAACCAAACGTAAAGTTAGAAAAAATATTCCCCTTGGTGTTGCACATATTCATACAACTTTTAACAATACAATTGTAACAATCACTGATGTTGATGGAAATGCTATTGCTTGGAGCAGTGCAGGTGCACTAGGCTTCAAGGGAAGTAAAAAATCAACACCATTTGCTGCTCAAATGTCTGCAGAAGCTGCAGCTAAATCAGCAATGGATAATGGCATGTTAAGAGTAGAAGTTTCAGTTAAAGGACCTGGTCCAGGACGTGAAGCAGCTATTCGTTCATTGCAAGCAGCAGGATTAGAAATTACTGCAATTAGAGATGTAACACCAGTACCACACAATGGATGTAGACCACCTAAACGTCCACGTGGATAATCTTAAGGAGGGGTAACTAGTGAAAGATTTAAAGTTTGAAAAACCAACCGCAGTTGAAGAAATTTCAAAAGATGGGCATAAAGGACGTTTTGTCATTAAGCCATTAGATCGTGGGTATGGTATTACTTTAGGTAATGCACTTCGTAGAGTTTTACTATCATCTTTACCAGGAGCAGCTATTGTAAACATAAAAATTGATGGCGTAGAACATGAATTTTCTACAATCGAAGGTGTTTATGAAGATGTAATGGGTATTGTATTGAACTTAAAAAAAGTTATTTTTAAGGTTGACTCAACGGATCCTGAATTTGAACAAAAACTTGAATTATATATGGTAGGAGCAGGTAAAGTAACTGCTGCTGATTTTAATCATGTTGATGGTGTTGACATTGTTAATCCAGAACAAGAGATAGCAAACCTAGCTGACTCTGGCAGACTTTCTATGGAAGTTACTGTAAGAAGAGGCGTTGGCTATGTTAGTGCTGAGAAAAACAAAGTATTCAGTAGAAACGAAAAAAGTGTTATCCCAATCGACTCTATTTATACACCAGTAAGTCGTGTATCTTATCACGTTGAAAAAACTTTAAGAGATAATGATGAATTGGCATTAGATATTGAAACAAATGGTGCTGTTGAAGCAAAAGATGCTTTAGCATTAGCATCAAAAATGCTTATTGACTATTTCAATGTCATTGTAGAAATTAGTGAACAAGCTCAAGAATCTGATTTCATTTATGAACAAGAAGAAGAGCCGGTTAACAAGAAATTAGAATTAACAATTGACAAATTAGATTTATCTGTAAGACTATATAATAGTTTAAAACGTTCAGGTATTTCAACAGTTGCACAAATTGTTAGTCAAACAGAAGAAGACGTAATGAGATTTAGATCATTAGGTAGAAAATCATTTAAAGAATTAAAAGAAAAATTATTAGAGCATGGTCTAGAATTTAAGAATTCTTCAAACAAAGAATCGAAATTTCATTTAGACGATGAAGAGAAGGAGTAAATCATGGCTTATAGTAGATTAGGACGCACAAGCGATCAAAGAAAAGCTTTATTACGTGACTTAGTAACTGACATCATTATTAATGAAAGAATTGTTACTACAGAATCGAAAGCAAAAGAATTAAAAAAACTTGCTGATAAAATGATTACTTTAGCTAAAGATGGTTCCTTAAGTGCAAGAAGACAAGCAGCTGAAACCGTTCGTTCTGAAGAAGTTAAAGAAGGTCAAGACGCGGTACAAAAGCTATTTTCTGAACTTGGACCAAGATACCAAGATAGAAATGGTGGCTATACAAGAATCATTAAAACAGTTCCAAGACGTGGCGATGCTGCGCCTATGGCAATTATTGAATTCGTATAATATTATAAAACAAGCTTCGGCTTGTTTTTTTCTTAACTTATCAAATTTCATTAAACTTGATATTTTGTGATAGTCATATTACAATAAATATGCAAGATAATTCTAAAGAAAGAGGTATATGATTATGAAGTATATCAAATATATTAGTTTGTTGTTCATTATCTTTTTCATAACAGGCTGTCAAGATTCAAATCCCACATATTCTATAGATGAAATTATAGAATCGATTGAGATTTCTTATCAAGAAGGAGATCACCAAAATCATGTTACAAAAAGCATGATTTTCCCATTAACTTCTCCTTTGGATTCAAATATAAAAATTTCATGGATTAGTGATAATCCATCAGTGATTGATTATTTCGGGACTGTAAATAGACCTGATGAAAACACAAGTGTTGATGTCACCTTTACAGTTGACAATTATGGGTTGAAATTCTCTCAAGTGATGACTTTTAAGGTCAGTGGCTCTGAACAAATCATTGAATCATCTTATACCATCAATTATTATTTTGAAAATTTAGAAGATGATGAATACTCTTTAGTTAATGTTGATATCATAGATAGTGTTGTAGGTAAACAAATAGTGATAAATCCTGAAGTCAAAGAAGGGTTTGATTTGAATACTGTATCAAGTATATTAATAGGTATTGTTTTAAATCATGATGAATTAGTTTTAGATATTTATTATGATAGGAATATTTATGATATAGACTTAATTGATGAATCAATTATTCTTGATACACTTGAAGTAAAATATGGAGACACTATTACTTTGGATGATCCTCAAAAAGAGGGCTATGATTTTGTAGCTTGGAGAAAACAAGGCGAAACAGTTTCATTTGATTTTTCTACGATTATAGAATCTGATTTAATACTCAATGCTATTTTCAAAATACAAGGAGATCCTTACACATATACAGGATATTATCAGGGTGCAGAAGGTCTATATGGAGATGCATTGGTAACTTTCTTAAATCATCTATTAAATAGCACATATGATGGTGTAGACTACGGTGAAGCTAGATATATACTTGATGATACAGATCAGGACCAAAATAACTTAGGTAATGTGATTTTAGTATATTTAGGGACTAGTGTTTCTGGTGTTTGGGACTATGGTAATACTTGGAATAGAGAACATGTTTGGCCACAATCATTTTTGGGTGTGAGTGCAGACAATGATGTCATTAATAAAGCTTCTGATTTACATAATTTAAAGCCATCAGATCCTGCAACGAACTCATCTAGAAGCAATAAGTATTATGGAAATATTACAAACTATCAAACTTATGCGCCAAGGGATGAAGTTAAAGGAGATTTAGCTAGAATTCTGTTTTATATGGACATCATGTATGATAATCTATCACTTATTTATGCAAATGAAGGCAATACTTATGAAATGGGAAACTTAGAAGTGTTACTGCAATGGCACGAAGACGACCCTGTCAATCAATTTGAATTAAGAAGAAATGACATAATAGAAATCTATCAATCTAACCGTAATCCATTTATTGATCATCCAGAGTTTGTAGATTATATATATAATAATGATGCTACACAAACTAGCGTAGAGATACCACAGGGTATATTTGGAAATATGATTTTTGAACAAAATCATGTATAATTAGTAGTATAAGGAGTGAAAAATTATGAGATTTAGAACATTCGGTAAGACAGGTATTAAAGTATCAGAGATTTCATTAGGAACATGGCAATTAGGCTCTAGATGGGGAGATCCATTTAATGAAGATAATGCAATAAAAACTTTAGATGCAGCCATAAAAACAGATATTAATTTGTTTGACACTGCAGATGTCTATCAAGATGGACTTAGTGAAAAAATAATTGGTAAATATATAAAAACGTTAGAACAAAAACCATTCATCGTAACCAAGACAGGTAGAAGATTACCAGAACAAACTAAAGAAGGCTATTCAGAAGAAAATATCAGAAAGTTTATTGATGACAGCAGAAAAAATCTAGATATGAAAACATTGGATATGGTATTGCTTCATTGTCCACCAACAGATGTGTATTATATGCCGGAAATATTCAATTTATTAGATCAATTAAAAATTGAAGGTAAAATTAAGCATTATGGTGTCAGTGTTGAACGTATTGAAGAAGGTTTAAAAGCTATGGATTTTGAAGGTGTAGAAGCCGTAGAAATAATTTTTAATATGTTTAGATTAAGACCAATTGAGCAATTCTTTAGAATAGCACAAGAAAAAAAAGTTGGTGTTATAGTTAGAGTACCACTTGCTAGTGGATTACTTACAGGTAAATTCACAAAAAATTCTTCATTTGGAAAAGATGATCATCGTAAATTCAATAGAAATGGCGAAGCCTTTGACAAGGGAGAAACTTTCTCAGGTGTAGAATTTGAAAAAGGTTTGGAAGCTGTCGAAGAGCTTAAAAAAGTCTTTAAGACTAGCAATTTGACTTCTATAGCATTAAGATGGATTTTAATGTTTGATGCGGTATCAACGGTTATTCCTGGAGCAAGTAAACCAGATTATGTTTATGATAATGTTAATGCAACCTTACTACCTCCACTTACAAAAGAACAAATGAAAGCAGTTGAAGATATATATAACAAGTATATAAAAGATCCTGTTCATTATATTTGGTAAAAAAACAAAAAAGCACGATTTTAAAAATCGTGCTTTTTTTTGTTTAAAAGTTATTAAAATTCAACATCAAGTTCTAAAGATTTTTTAGGGCTAATATCTAGATAAAAGTTAGCATGTGCCAACTGAAAATATGGATATACAAAGAATAGACCAACACCAAATGCTAAAGCACCTAGTATAAACCAACCTATAAAACTTAGTTGCAGCTTAAAGAGTCTAAATTTATGGCCCTTCATCAGTTTTTCGCTTTCTTTTATAGCTTCGAAAAAATCAATTTCAGGATTTTCCGCTATGATATAATGTGTCATGCTATAAGCGTAATACTTGATAATCCCAGGAATAATAAATAATAGTGACCATAAAAATACAAATATACCAATTAAGATATTAGCAACGATTGATGTTACTAAACTTTTTTTGAACCCCTCGATGAGCAATTCAAAGTTTTTACCTTCATTGTTGTTTGTTGCAACATCTAACAAATAATATGACTGTCCTACTAGCATCGGACCAACTAATAAAAATATTAATGGCATACTTGCAGTTGATACAGCTATGACAATTAATACAGCTACCAAGACTGACCAATAAGATATTTTTAATTGATTCCAAGTTTGAACACGATATTCTTTACTGTTTTTAAACATAATTCCACCTCCTATATGTACATATATTATAGCATAATTCTGAAATATTTTTTCATAATTATAAAAAATTATAAAAAATTATTATAAAATATTAAAATTAGTGATACAATATAGATAAGTAAAACGAATCGGAGGATTTAAAATGTTAATTATAAAGAATGTAACGAAAAGTTACGATGGAGTAAAAAAGGCATGTGATAGTGTTAACTTAGAAATTGAAGAAGGAGATATTTATGGTTTCGTTGGACATAATGGAGCAGGTAAAACAACTCTTTTGAAATCTATATGTGGAATCATTGACTTTGATGAAGGCGATATTACTGTCCTCGGTAAATCAATTAGAAAAGAACCATTAGAAGTCAAAAAACAAATTGCATATATTCCAGATAATCCTGATGTTTATGAATCACTTACAGGTATCCAATATTTAGAATTTATTGCAGATGTATTTCAAGTGAGTCAAGATAGAAGAAAAGAACTCATAGAAAAGTATGCGACCATGTTTGAAATCGCAGATGTATTACAAAATCCTATTCAATCTTATTCACATGGTATGAAGCAAAAGATTGTAGTTATTAGTGCACTTATTCATGAACCTAAGTTATTACTTTTGGATGAACCATTTGTTGGATTAGACCCTAAGGCAAGTTTCTTATTGAAAGAGGTATTTAAAGAAATGGTAAGTCGTGGTACTGCAATATTCTTTTCAACACATGTTTTAGAAGTAGTTGAAAAGCTATGCAATAAAGTAGCAATCATTAAACAAGGAAAAATTGTAGCACAAGGTTTAACAGAAGAAATAATATCTAGCCAATCATTAGAAAGTATATTTATGGAGATTGCAAAAGAATCATGAAACTATCTAAACTTATATCAATACAATTAAAAAATAATTTTTCCTTTAAAAGATTCTTTGGGTTCGATATTAAAAAAAACAAAGCAAAAGCTATACTTATAGGTCTTGCGATTATCTATGCATTAGGGGCTACAGTAGGTTCTTTCGGATATATGTTTTTTGATTTGGGAGGCATGTTAAAAGAGATTAATCAGACACATTTATTAATTAGCTTTGCTACAGTATATGCGCTAGCATTTTCAATGATCACTGTACTTTTAAGAGCAAGTGGCTATTTGTTCTATTACAAGGATTATGATATTTTAGCACCACTTCCTATACATTCAAGAAAATTATTTTTAGCAAAACTAGCGGTATTATTAACAATGATTTATGTTGTTAATTTCATTATAGCTCTACCTATAATGTTCTCTTATTTTTATTGGGAAGGTTTTAATCTCTTAAGTTTAGTTATATATATTATTGGGTTTATACTAATACCCCTGATTCCTACTATTGTAATGTCACTACTATCTCTAGGTATATCACTCTTTACATCTAAGTTAAGATATAGTAAAATCATAAATCTAGTTATTATGGTAGCTGTTTTTATAGGCATTATGGGACTTTCAACATCTTTGAGTAGCACAACAGTTAATCCATTAACTGGTCAATTAGATTTATGATTTTACTATCTCTAGGTATATCACTCTTTACATCTAAGTTAAGATATAGTAAAATCATAAATCTAGTTATTATGGTAGCTGTTTTTATAGGCATTATGGGACTTTCAACATCTTTGAGTAGCACAACAGTTAATCCATT
>CAKMKH010000057.1 GCA_927441705.1 uncultured Acholeplasmataceae bacterium
AGTTATGACTCAACCAGGACGTTCGAGATTAGCCTTACCATGAATGGCTCGATGCCGTGCTGGCAAGGTGTTTACAGCGCAAGGCGCCATGCTGCTAGAAGGGACCGCCATCATGGAGGCAGCACACGGGATTGATGGCAAACCACTTCATTTAGCGTAAGTTCTAGTAATAGACAAGTTGATTAAGCAAATGATAAAAAGAGATGTGAAATTTGTTTTTCGATTTTTTTGGTGAAACTAACTTTAATCTTGCGTGGAGGAAAAGAAAAATGGAAAAACAAATTGATAAATTAAAAGAACATATCATCATTTGTGGTGCTGGTGAAACTGGAATTAATGTTATTAAGCAAATGATAAAAAGAGATGTGAAATTTGTTGTTATTGATCACGATCCAAAAGCTGTTGAGATGCTTAATGAACTTGATTGCCTATATATTTTTGATGATGCGACAAAAGAAGATGTCTTAATAGATGCTGGATTAGAAAATGCAAAAGGTATTATTACAACACTTTCAACTGATGCAGACAACGTTTTTGTTGTTTTAACTGCAAGACAACTCAATAAAAATATTCATATTATTTCTAGATTCCATGAAAAATCAGCAGAAAAGAAATTGCAACATGCTGGAGCAAATCAAACAGTATCACCAGATGAAATTGGTGGCAAAAAAATGGCTGCACTTATGATTTCACCACATGTACAGTATTTTGTTGATAATATTATTGATACAAAAAACATGTCTATTGACATGGAAGAAGTTGTGATTAGAGAAAGTTCTGAATTAATTGATAAAAAGTTAAGAGATGCTAAAATTTCCGAAAAAGCAGGATTAATAGTTTTAGCAATTAGAAGAAATGAAGACGTATTTATCTTTAATCCTAAAGCGGACGAAATTTTAAGACAAAATGATAATATGATTGTCGTTGGATCAAAAGAACAAATCCAAAGACTTAAAGAAATGGCTAAGGAACAAGATTAGGAGTAATTTATGCATTATATTGATATGATTAAAAATTATAATCCGAAAAATGAACAAGAAACAGTTGATCAAAAGGCAATTTTAGAATTCATAAATCATAATGATGATCACTTATATAGAACAAATTTAGTTGCACATTTAACATCATCGGCTATAGTATGCAATGAAGCACTTGATCAAGTGCTATTTGCATTTCACAATATATATCATTCATGGAGTTGGTTGGGAGGCCACCTTGATGGTGATGATGATCTCTTAGGTGTTGCCATTAGAGAAACAAAAGAAGAAACTGGCATCAAAGTAGTAAAGCCTTGTATGAATGACATTTTTATGATAGATGTTATTCATGTTAATAATCACATTAAAAATGGAAGATATGTTCCAGATCATTTACATTTAAATGTGACTTTTTTATTGATTGCAGATGAAGCTCAACAACTTCATGTAAAAGCAGATGAGAATCAAGATGTTAAGTGGTTTAGAGTAGATGAAGTATTGAATTATGTCAGTGAAGATAGAATGAAACCAGTATATCAAAAAGCTTTTCAAGCATTAAAACATATACATTGTATGATCTAAATTAAGCAACGATAATTGGAGGGTAATCATGCAAGGATTTAGTGATTTATCTGTGTGGGTTGAGCAGGTTAAAACATTGTGTCAACCAGATCGTATTCATTGGGTATCGGGGAGTAAAATTGAAGAAAAATCTTTTTATGATCAATTGGTTTCAGAACAAAAAGCGATTCAACTAAATCCCTTACTAAGGCCGAATTCATATGCATTTTTTAGTGATGCATCAGATGTGGCAAGGGTTGAAAAAAGAACATTTATCGCTTCTAACAATGAAAGTGATGCAGGGCCAACTAATAATTGGTATGAACCGAAAAAGTTAAAAGAAAAAATGACATCACTTTATCAAGGATCTATGCGTGGTAGAACCATGTATGTTATGCCTTATATGATGGGTCCTGTGGAAGCACCAATATCAAAAATTGGTATTGAAATAACAGATAGTTTATATGTTGTTGTGAATATGCTTAAAATGACACGTGTAGGAGATCAAGTCTTAAAAAAAATAAAGCATGGTGCTACTTTTATTCCAGGTCTACATTCAGTTGGTGCTCCACTAAAAGAAAATGAAAATGATGTTTCATGGCCATGTGCACAAATGGAAAACAAATATATTGCACATTTTCCAGATGAAAGACTGATTTGGTCATATGGTTCGGGTTATGGTGGCAACGCTTTACTGGGTAAAAAATGTTTAGCGTTAAGAATTGCATCTAAAATGGCTAAAGATGAAGGCTGGATGGCAGAGCATATGCTTATTCTAAAAATCACTAATCCTAAAGGTGTATATAAATATATATTAGGCGCTTTTCCAAGTGCTTGTGGAAAAACTAATTTGTCAATGTTAATTCCAACTATTCCTGGTTGGAAAGTTGAAACAATTGGCGATGATATTGCTTGGATTTGGAGAAAAACTGATGGGAAACTATACGCGATTAATCCAGAAAAAGGTTTTTTTGGAGTCGCTAAGGGGACTTCTTATCACTCTAATCCAAATGCAATGAAAGCTATTGAAAAAAACACAATTTTTACGAATGTTGCGTTGACTGATGACTTAGATATTTGGTGGGAAGGTATTGATAAAGAAAAACCTGAACATTTAACAGATTGGCAGCAAAATGACTATGATCAATCAAAAGATTATCCAGCAGCTCACCCTAACTCAAGATTTACAGTAGAAGCTACTGAATCTTCAGTTCTTGCTAAAGAATGGGAAGATCCAAATGGTGTTTTAGTGTCTGCGATTTTAGTGGGTGGAAGAAGACCATCTACTATACCTTTAGTTCATGAATCATTAAATTGGAATCATGGAGTATTTATGGGTTCCATGATGGGTTCAGAAATCACAGCTGCAACTATTTCAGATCAAATCGGGATCGTTAGAAGAGACCCATTTGCAATGCTACCTTTTATTGGCTATCATGTAGGTGATTATTTAAAGCATTGGATTGATATGGGAAGCAATGTGGATGAAAGTCTATTACCGAAAATATATTATGTCAATTGGTTTAGAAAAGATGAAAACGGGCAATTTATGTGGCCAGGATTTGGTGAAAATTCTAGAGTTTTAAAATGGATTTTTGAAAGAATCGAACATCAAGCTTCAGCAAAACTTACGCCTATTGGTTATGTTCCTGATATAGATTCATTAGACTTAACAAATCTTGATGTTTCCAAAGAAGATATTGAAGCTCTTACATATATAGATAAAAATGAATGGCTAGAAGAAGCTAAATCTATAAGATCGTACTACGAAACGATTGGATCTAAATTACCAGAATTGTTGCTTAGTGAGTTAAATCAATTAGAAGAAAGATTGCTTAAATCCTAGTAGAAATGAAGGGATAAATTGAAAAAAAACGGATGCTACAAAAGTATTATTGGATCAATTATTTACGTATATGAAGACCATAAACTCTTGAAGATGCGAATTGATGAAGAGGGTGAAGACATTTGTGAAAATTACGAAAATGATTCAATAATTGATATAAAACTTGAAAAGTATTTTAAAGGTAGTTTAAAAGAATTTGACATAGACGTTCTATTTGAATCAGGAACTGATTTTCAAGTAAGTGTTTGGAAAGAACTCTTGAAAATACCTTATGGAGAGACTAGAAATTATCAAGAGATTGCTGTTTCAATAGGGCGTCCTAAAGCCCTTCGTGCAGTTGGACAAGCATGCAAAAAAAATCCTATTGGCATTGTTGTACCTTGTCATAGAGTCATTGGTAAGGACAATAAACTTACTGGATATTCAGGAAAAAATTATATACATTTAAAGAAAAAATTACTAGATATGGAAAAAGCAGGTCTCAATTGAGGCCTGCTTTTATTTATGTGTGTGTTTATGGATTATTTGATATAAATGCTTAGCTTTAAAGGGTTTATATAAAACATCTGTCATGCCACTATCCATGCATTTTTTTACATGGTCTTGATAAGTGTTCGCAGTCATTGCGATGATTGGGATATTCCAATCATTTTCTCTGATAATTTTTGAAGCTTCGAACCCATCAACAATTGGCATTGATACATCCATAAGTATCAAATCATAGGGGAATTCTAATGATTTAGAAATCGCTTCTTTACCATTAATTGCTGTTGTTACACGAAGATTTATTTGTGTAAGTAACTTTTCTGTCGCTTGAAGACTTAAAACATTATCTTCTACGACTAAGATGGATAGATTTTTATCTGGAAGTTGATATGCATCATCTGATTGCTTTTCTATGATTTTATCACTTAAGACAACTGGAAGTGTAATTGTGAAGGTCGTTCCTGCACCATAAGTGCTTTTAACATCAATCCTGCCATTAAGTAAATGAACTAATTCTTTTGTAATTGACAAGCCTAAACCGGTGCCACCATACTTTTTGGAAATATCATTATTTGCTTGAGAAAAAACTTTAAATAAATTAAGTTGTTCATCATCAGTCATTCCTATTCCGGTGTCACTAATTGAAATTTGTAAAAGGTATGTATCTTCGATTTTACTTAACGAGGTTTCTATATCGATACCACCAGAGATAGTAAATTTAATAGCATTTGATACTAGATTTGTTAAAATCTGTTTTAAAAAGCCTAAATCACTTTCAAAAACGAATGAATCTTGGTGTGTGATATGAAGATACAACCCTTTTTTCTTTAGTGAAGCATCAAATATATCATTGATTGACTTAATCAGTTCTGTAAGCGAAATTACATCTTTCGACAAAACAGGTTTTTGATAACTTAATTTTGATAATTGTAAGATTGCGTCCATTTGATGTAAGCCTTGCTCGAGAGCAATTGACATTTTATGGATATAATCAAGGTGTTTAGCATCTAAATCATCCATTTCAAATAATTCTAAGTAGCTAGTTAAGGCTGATAAAGGTGTTTTAAGTTCATGACTCATTTGATAGACGTATGTCTCTTGTTTCTTTATGATTTGCTCTAGGTTATTAATTTCTTTTTTAAACTGATTCAACTCTGGAAGGTATACCAAATAGCCTTGACTTAATTCGGGTACATAGATTAGCTTAAATGTTTTATGTTCTTTTAACTCAATAATTTGACTATAAGGTTTATTCACTTTAATTAACATTTCAATTTTAAGTTGATCATCAAAAGACCATAATGATTTGAAATCATCAAACCCAATCGATGATTTTATGGATAAAAAAGCAGCTAAGTCTTTAGAAACGCTAACAGTAGTTGGACTTTCAAGTTTAAATGATAAAATGTATGATTCAATCTCATCAAATGATTTTGTTTTCTTTAAGTTAAATCTCATATAACCACCAGCCTTTAATAGTCTTATTATAACATTTTTTATATAATAATATTGCTTAAGACCAGAAATTATTGTATATAGATTAAAGTATTTAATGGTAAACTAATTATAAACAATAATTTTCTACATGGCATTAAATTTAAAAAATGCGTTATAATGAAAATATAAAGTATTAAAAGGGGTATAAAAAAACAAATGAAGCGATATACATACAAACTTGGTATAGCATTTATATTATCGTATGTACTACTCATGTTAGTAGTTGTTTTTGCGTATACTCAAATCTCACAAAATTTTATTTTAAATCAAGCTGAAGATCATCTGATTAAATCAGGAGAAACTGTCACAAAACAAATAGAGATGCAACTATCTTATGATTATGATAAATTTAGAGATCAAATTGATGCATATATATTAGATGAACAAGATCCAATTGCTTCACTTAAGAGTGCTGAAGCTCCTTTAAGTATTATTAATCAACCCTATGTATATTATGGTACTATCGATAGTGAACTTAGAAGTGTAGAAATTAATGATACTACATATATATTTTCAGATAGTTATACAGATATAGATTTTAATCAAGATATTTCATTTTATAGTTTTAAAAGAGCTTTCAGTAGTGATTTAGAAAATGTTATGTATGGTGTCTTCAAAGTCGATACTTATTTAGCTTATTTTGAATTAGAGCCATATATTTCTCATTTCATGACTAATGAGAAAATTGAAAATGAATTTGTGTTTATGGGTGACGAAAATACTATCTACCTAAGTTCAAGCCTAGACCCATCACAAATGTTGTTTTTCAATTTCATTAGACAATCAGGATATGCAGAAGAGTTTATTGACACAATAAAAAATGTTATTGTAATGCAAGAGACTGATGTTTTTAATATCAATTTCTTAGACCAAGAATCCATTATATCATTTGTTCCATTGACTTCTAATTTAACCTCAAAGGTTTATTACTTAGTTCAAATATATGAAGAAGCACTAGTAGTAAATTCACTTAATTATTTGACATCAACATTATGGGCGTTGTTTGCTGTTATCTTTATATTGTTTTCTATTACATTAATTGTTATTTATAAAATATTAGAACAAAAAGTTCATGATATCGAGAATGCTAGACTAAACTTATACTATGCTAAACCATATGTCATGAAAGTTAAAAAGACAGGAAAAATAAGATCTTATAATCGAGCTTTAGCAAAACTATTGAGTGGTTCAGAAAAATTCACTTATTTAAAGGACTTTAACATTAAAGACATACTAGAAGATACATCTGTTGAAGAAATGCTTCATAGACAAAAATCTTTTACAATTGTATTAGAGATTGCTGATAAAATTGTTTATTTAAGATTTATTACAACACGTTCTACAGGTGGTTATATTTTAATTGGTGATGATATCACACATATCGAAGGTCGTTTTGAAGCCTATGAAAAACTAGCTTTACATAATCCGGTAACTAATTTACCTAACCAAAATGTATTGATGGCAGATTTAGATGAAATATTTTCTAATCAAGAAAGATTAGCACAATTTAATATTTTAGCAACTTTTGATATTGTTGCCTTTTCTAAGATCAATTTAGTTTTAGGTGAAAATAGTGGAGATAGATTTTTAAAATTTATTGCTGAACTCGCAAGTGAATCACTTGAAGGTTATCCAGCAAAACTCTACAATTTAAAAGCTGATCATTTTGTGGTATTACTTACAGGACTAGATTCATATTCTTGGATTCAAACTTGGGTCGATTTGTTTTTACAAAAACTAGATAAACCTATTACGATGGATCGAAACTTTTTAAATGTTGATATTAAAATTGGTATATTTAACATAGAACCACAAAGATATGAAATACTGACTCCAGAAATATGTTTAGAAAATGCTAAATTAGCGCTTAATCACGCTAAAGAAAGTTCTACACATCCATCATTTCTTTATGATGTATCCTTATCACTGGTCGCATCACGTGAGCAACGCATGGAAATTGATTTAGCGAATGCAATTACAAATCAAGAATTTCAAATGGTACTACAGGCACAATATAGTAATGTAGAAGAAAAAATTGTAGGGTTTGAAGCACTTATTCGTTGGACAAATCCAAAATATTCTAGTGAGTCACCACTTAAATTTATTAAAATGGCAGAGAAAAACAATATGATTGTCGATATTGGACGTATTGCACTTCACGAGACATTTATGATTGCTAAAGAAATGGAACAATATGATGTTCATATTTCTTTAAACGTTTCACCAGTTCAGATGCTTCAAGCAGGATTTGTTAATGAAGTTATATCAGTATTTGAACAATATGAGTTAAAACGTGGTAGTATTAGCTTAGAAATTACCGAAACATTTTTGATTGATTCGTTTGAACTTGTCATCAATAAACTTAATTTATTGAAACGACATGGTTTTAATATCCATCTAGATGACTTTGGGACTGGTTATTCATCACTTCAATATTTAAGAGACTTACCGATTAATACACTTAAAATTGATAAAGCATTTATTGATGATGTTGTAACTGATGCGCACAGTAGAGCAATTGTAACAATGGTATCAAATCTAGCAAGAAATATTAATTTAGAAGTGATTGCTGAAGGCGTTGAAAATGAACGACAAAATCAAATGGTGTTCAAAGCAGGATGTAATATTATCCAAGGTTATATTATTGGACCTCCAGTACCTAAAGAACAAGCAATTAAACTTATTGAAGATTATAATATAAATAAGACGAAAAAATTGAATGTGGTTAAACAACCTAAATCAAAGGAGGTTAAACGATGAACCTATTTAGAATCTACGAAGTAAATCCTGGTATGACTATTGTGATTTTTGCTTTCATTGTTTTAATACTTGTTGCTTTAATATACTTTATGGCTAAATCGTTTTTTAAAGAAAGAAAACGGATATTAGAAGAAAGAGCTTTAACCATTGAGGGTGTATTAACAAGATCTGAGATTCATTCTGTCATTGCATCTTATATTGCTAAGTCTAGCAAAGAGACTCAATTTAGTTTAGTTTATATTGATCTAGACAAGTTTACTGACTTTGTGAATGCTTTTGGTAAAAATGAAAGTGAAAAAATTATCGAAAAAATTATCAAAAACATAGAAGTTGTATTACCTAAGGGTGTTAAGATATCAAGAATGCAAAATGATGAATTCTTAATATTCTTAACGATGGATTTTGATAGAACTGAAGCAGTAGATTTAGCAAATAAGATTAAAATTGCTATTGGTAGACAAATTAAACTTTTCGGGGATACTCAAATTAGTGCAACTGCATCGATTGCAATCGCATTTTATCCGGTTCATGGAAACAACTTAAAAGATTTGCTCAATTCACTTCAAATTGCTACTTACATCATTAAAAAGAATGGTGGAGATAGCGTTAGAGTATATAGTCAAGAAATGAGTGATCAAGGTGGTGAGCATGTTGAATATTATTATCAAATCAAACATGCGATACAACATAAAGAATTCCAATTATTTTATCATCCAATGATTAACACAAAAACTAAAGATATTTACGGAGTTGAAGCACTCATAAGATGGAATCACCCAGAACATGGATTGTTATCACCATTTAAGTTCTTAGGCATCATGGAGCAATCAGGTGATGTTCATTGGATTGGTTTATGGGGATTAGAATCTTTGATTAAAACATATCAAGAGTTAAAACAAGTATTTCCTAAAAAAAATATGATGTATTCAATGAACTTAAGTTCAAAACAATTAATGAACGAGTCATTGCCTGGAGATTTCCAAAAGATTTTAAAGAAATATCGTATGAATGCAGAACATATTGTACTAGAAATCATTGAGTTTGCGGTATTTGAAAAACAAATCCATATATTTAATAATTTAAAGCAACTAAAAGAAATGGGATTTAAAATTGCTATTGATGGATTTGGATTAGATTATCAAACATTGTCTAAAGTTGAAAAAATGGATATTGATATTATTAAATTAGATAATGAGTTCTTAAAAGAATCAGAAGCATATATGAAAGCTAAGTTTGCAACCTTATTAATAGAGTTCGCTCATAAGAATGAATATGAAGTCATAAGTGAGATGATTGAGACCAAGGAAATGATGGATGAATCAAAGAATTACGACATACAAGTTATGCAAGGATTCTATTTTACTAAACCATTATCTGCGGAAGCTCTTAGAGGTTATATTGGAACGGAAGCTTGGAATTCAAAACTATAAAAAATACATAATTACTAAAGACATTGCAATAGGCGATGTCTTTTTTTTCGCCTTATTATTACGATAACCTTACAATCGCCTTAATAATTTGTGAAGTAAAATCGAAATATTTGTTTTTTAAAAAAAGTAATAAATATTTAATGATTTCTTAAATCCATAGTAAGAATACAAGTGATAGAATGAATTCGTAATTGAGGAGGTGGAATCGTGAAATATCATAAAATCTTAAAAGCAGAAAAGGCGTTAAGTAGAAATAAACTTTTTCGTATTGGAATTATTTTATCAGGAATTTTCTCGCTAGCATTTGGTGTTGTTACATTTTATGGACAAGACTCAGGAAATTTCATGATGTCTATCGATAGGGACGCATACAATAGAGGCATCGTCATAGCTGTTGATGAAAGTTTTCAAAATCCTCAAGCAAGACTAATGACTGAACCAGTAGATGAAGCAAGAGATCTTACATATAGATGGATTAAAATAGATGAAGTCAAAAATACCGATGGTAATTACAATGATCCAGACTTTGATTATGTCGCATTTACTTTCTATATTCAAAATAGTGGTAGTGAAACAGTCAATGTGTCATATCATATCACAATGACAGATGTTACTAAGAATATAGATGAAGCAATTAGAATTTTAATTATTGAAGATGATGTAGAGACCATGTATCAAAAGCAAGATAATCTAGATGAATTTGGAGCATATCCAATATATCCTCCAACTCTTCCTAAACCTCTATACTTTATATCAGATACAATAATCACAAGAAAAACGTTTAGAAATTTTAAACCTTTAGATATCAAGAAATTTAGCGTTATTATATGGCTTGAAGGATATGATCCTGACACAACTGATGACATCTTAGGTGGAAATATTAAAATGGACATGCTATTTTCAATTGAGAATAGGTCATGAGAAAGATATATATTTCGATATTATTCATAGCAATATTTACAATCGTGTTTGGAACAGTTACTTATGCTTGGATAACAATCGCAACCGTTAACAACATACAAGGATTATCACTAAGTGCTTCGACAGGTAATGAATTAGAAATATCAACTGATGGATTTAATTTTAGTTCAACTCTAGATTCGACAACACTTGAAGAATTATTTAAAGATCATTCATTAAAAGATGTAACAACACTTGATGGTATAAACTTCTACAGCGGTGGTTTAAAAAGTGGTGGATTAGCAGTAGCAAATAAAGATTATGTATCTTTTGAGTTATGGTTTAGAACCACACGAAAAGAAAGAAATATCTACCTTATCAATAACGTATCTAATATTACAAGTTATGATGTTTCAATGGAAGGTACATATGTTGTCTCAAAAGGTATCAGTTGGAAGTCTAATACGGATTTTCAATATGATGTAGAAGATTATATTTCTAAAGGTGAGTCTAGAACCTATTATGCTAAAGATAGCATTAGAATTGGATTTCAAGAAGTTATTGAAGAACCTTATGATCAAAGAGAAGATTCAAATTTAAAACACTTGATATTTGATCCTTCGATGAATCAATCAAGAGGATATGGTAAAGCATATGGTGCATATAGTCATTTTATAAATTACACAGGGGTCAATATTACATTACCTTATGAATTTCCAAAGACTATCTATGATTTAACTAAACCGATGGAAGACAACCCATATCAAGCTAGTAATAATGAAAGTTTAATATCAGAATTACAACCAACGGGAACATATGATGATGAAGGGATTGAAATCTATCAATCCAAAGTTATTGTTAGTATATGGATTGAAGGATGGGACGCAGATGCATTTGATGCAATCTTAAGAGATTATTTAAAAATCCAACTTCAGTTCAAAAGTTTATCACAACCTAGTGTTTAATCATATGAAAATATGAAAAAATATATATAAAAAGATTAAAAAATAAAAGGAGAAAAGAAATGAGAAAAATATCTAGAAGATTATTATTATCTGCTCTAACTGTTGTATTAACAGTTATCGCACTTGGAACCACAACATTTGCATGGTTTACAATTACCAATACTGCAAATATTAGTTCATTTGAAACACAAATTACGACAGATGAGGGGATTGAAATTGCACTCGGACGTATCGATGAAACACTTACTGACTTAGAAGAAACTAAATTTGTTGTTAACTCACCAGCACATCTTAACTGGGTAACAACACTTTCTTCAGCAGACGTTTTAGAATATATCGAAACTGAAATTGCTGCAAACTTTAGATTTGAACATTTAACTAGTACAGATGGATTGAGTTTTAATTCATTCTCATCAGATGCTGTTAATGTAGGTAATGCTACTGATGGATTCGTATCACTACCTATTCATTTTAGATCAGCAAACGTTGATTCAGTTAATTGGACTGATATCGTTTTAACAGGTAGAACACCTCTTCCTACTTGGACAACAGATGTTGATGCTTATACTGATGCATCAGGAACAGCTAGAGTCCGTGGAGATGTCGTTACTGTTGATCCATCAGATGCAATTAGAATAGCTATTGATGGATATGTTACCGATGCAGACGCAGTTTTTGTTTATGAAAAAGAAGCAGATACAGACAATATCGTTTTAAACACTGGTGGAGACTTAACTCAACCGGTTGATCCAGATAATGATCCTGCGACACTTAATAGTTATACACCTTCTGAACGTGGCGCACATAGCTATTATTTTGCTAAAACTGGATTATTGCCAATTGGTATCACAGCAGTAAATACTCCTGCAACAATTACAACACTTGGAGCTGGTGTAAATGTATTAACTCTACTTGCAGGTAATGAAATTACAGCAGGCATGGCATACTATAACAATCTAAGTATTAACATTTGGATTGAAGGTTGGGATCCTAATGCTTATAATGCAATATTAGATGAATATATTAATATTACATTTAAATTCGAAGCGCCTTTAGTTTAATAAGAAATAAATGGATAGATGATTATTTATCATCTATCCCTCCATTAAGGGGGATTATAACGAAGAATGAAAAAAATATTAAAACATAAAGCTTTTAAAATAAGTTCGAATATCTTATTTTATACAATCATTGTTTTATTAATGTTGTTCGCTTTAGCTAATATAAAAGTTAAAAAAGAAAATAATATTGCAAATATCTTTGGATATGGGTTTTTGTCTGTACAATCAAACTCAATGTATGGAGATTTAGATGATTCTTTTGAAAAAGGTGACATGATTTTTGTTAGAATGCTCGATGAAGAAAGTAGAAACACATTACAAATTGGAGATATTGTCACTTACTATGATATGAGTATTAGAGCATTTAATACGCATAGAATCATCGAAATAAATCAGATGGAAGCTTTTGTGATTACTCAAGCAGATTATAATCCTGTGACAAGTCAACCAAACACAAATCCAGATCAACCTATCGAGTTTGATCAAGTCATATCAAAATATAGTTCAAGAACACCTAAATTGGGTTTAGTACTAGACTATATGCAATCGCCATCAGGCTTTGCATTAACTGTGATATTACCAGTAGTATTAATCTTAGCATTTGAAGGGTTTGTTATGTTTAGAAACATTATGCTCATCAATAAAGAAAAAATCGAAACAAAATATAAAGAAGATTTACAAAGAACACATGAATTATTAAAGATTGAAAAAGAAAAAATAAAACAAGAATTAATTAAAGAATTAAAAAATCAAGAATACGAATAAACGATATCGGAGAAAAGCATGGTAGAATTCGCGCGCTATTACATCAATTTCATAAGAAAGTTTTTTGGAGATATCGGTAAATTTTTCAGTACTATTTTGAAAGCATTTACCGATTTAATTTTTAAAAATACCCAAGAAAACTACCAACTGTTTCTAGATGCTAGTCAAAACTATAGTATTTTAGATTGGATTATAGGCTTTCTTGTTATTATTGTTAATCTTATTTTCATAGGATTTTTAGTCTTAAAACTAACACAATTTCTTGGAAGATATATTAAATTTGTAAAAACAGAAATCGAAAAAGCTGAACTTATACAAGAAGTAGCAATTTTAAGTAAAAGAACCAAAGAGATTATAGAAGAGAAGAATCGTATTTTAGCTCTTCAAGTTAGCAACTTAGGTAAAACTGCAGAAGAGATAGAAGAAGAAATTAAAGATCAAGATCCTGCTGAGCTTATTGATGAAAAAGAAGATGAAGCGATTCAATCTAGATTCATTAAGTTAACAAAAGTTGATATAAAATACAATAATCAAATACAAAAAGTATTTATGCAAGAAGATGATTTAGTAACTTTAGAAGAAATGACTACTAGATTTATTAATTTTTCTGCAAGTCAATTAGGTCTATTTTATGATAGAAAAATTATTTCAGCATTTTTTGCGGGTATGTCAGCATCTAAAACTATGATTTTAGAAGGTATTTCTGGAACCGGTAAAACATCGCTACCTTACGCAATGGGTAAATTCTTCAATAACGATGCTCATATCATCGCAGTCCAACCATCATGGAGAGATCGCGCTGAAATGTTAGGTTATTTAAATGAGTTTACTAAAAAGTTCAATGAAACAGACTTTTTAAAAGCAATCTATGAAACAACTTATCGTGAAGATGTTAATATTGTCGTTTTAGATGAAATGAACTTAGCGCGTGTTGAATATTATTTTGCAGAACTTTTATCATTACTTGAAATGCCTGATAAAGATAAATGGCTCGTTGATGTCACAACAGATACTATAGAAGGCGATCCATATCATCTACTTGAAGGTAAAATCTTACTACCTCAAAACGTTTGGTTTGTAGGTACAGCAAATAAAGATGATTCGACTTTTATCATCACTGATAAAGTCTACGATAGAGCAACTCCAATCGAAATTAATACAAAATCAAGTTTCATAGATGCACCAAAAACTGAAGGTATTCATATGAGTTCAGAATATCTTGACAAACTATTTATCAAGGCACAAACTGAAAACCAAATACGTCAAGAAACTCTTGAAAAACTTGAAAAACTTGATAGTTTTATTACAACAAATTTCAAAGTAACATTTGGGAACCGTATCATGAAACAGATTAAAACATTTGTTCCAGTCTATATCGGGTGTGGTGGAAGTGAATATGAAGCTTTAGATTATATGGTTGCTAGAAAGATTTTTAGAAAGTTTGAAGGATTAAACATTCCATTCTTACAAACAGAAATAAATGAATTAGAAAAATTGTTAAGTAGATTATTTGGCAAAAATGAATTTATTGAATGTCAAGCTTATCTAAAAGATATGAAAATGTAGTAAAAGAGAGGTGAATCGCATGAGCCAAGCAAAGATGAATATGTTAAAATCAGTGGGTTATTTATTGGTTTCTATTTTCATGTTTAGTATTATGACTTATGCATGGTTTACCATGACTTATGTAAATCAAGCTCATTTAACAGTTAAGACATCTGGTATTGAAGCAGAATATCAATTTTATATTTATAAAAATTTATATCACACTGGTTCTAGTGAACAAACACTTATTGATAATACCTGTACTGTTAATGGCAATCAAGATTTATGTTATGAAGAAGTGTCAAATCCGATTACACCAGTTTTAATAGAAGGTAGTGTTGCTCCAGGTGAAAGATTTTCATTTGCAATTGCTATTCAATCTTTAGGCTCAGCACAAGGATATGTCGATCTTACTTTAGGAAATCTCGAATCAATTGGCTACAATCAAGTTGAAAACAAAATACAAACAGCTTTTGGTTACGAAGTTTCAAAAATAAGTTATATTAAAAACAATATAGAAACAGAAGATTTAAAACACTTATATACATATCAATCATTTACTCATTTTAGCGCACAAGATGACCAACAATATCCACTTATCACAGATGTTTCTCTAGACTATCAAGACCAATATCAAGGCTTGCTTGTTATCTACTTTGATGTCTATTATGATCCAACTATATTTGGTATAGATCCACAAGGAGTACCATATACAAATAGTCATATATTTATGAATCAAACTTTTCATATTAATGACGTATATATGAATATATCTTCTCAAAAGGATCCATCATGAAAAAATACAGTATTATAATGATTGTCGTGTTAATGAGTTTGCTTGTTATTTCAAGTGTTGTTTACGGATGGTTCACATATGTTCAAAGAAAATCAATATCCACTTTTGTTTCTAATGAATTAACGGTTAATATAACTTTAAATGAAGACGAGATAATTGATACTAAAACGTTGTCAAATTTAGCATTTATAGATTTTGAAGATGATCTACTATTGAATACAAATAATGCATTCAACGAAGTCGGTCAAGTTATGGATATAAAAATCACACTTGATGAAACTTCACCTTTATCTAGATTTATATTTGAGTTAGGTGTTATCGATGATCCTTTGATTTATCTAATCGTATTAGATGATCAAATCATTGATTACCATCAATATATTAATCTAGTGATTAATCCGCTTGATACAAAAGCTAATATGTTATTAAGCATAGATGCATTTAATCAGTCACAAATCGATTTACTTTCATCAACAATTGTTTTACCAGGAGAAATCAAAACATTTAAAGTGATTTTTTGGGCTGATTATGATCAACTAGTAAGTCCAGATGATTATTTAACTTATACAACAAATTTTAGCATCAAACTCACTATGATTAATGCTTATGGTGAACTATCATGAGAATTTACAAATTATATATCATTATATTATTAATCATGTTAGTGGCAGTAACAAGTGTTAGTTACGCATTTTATCTTAAAGAAAACAATTATATAGTTTCACTAGATAGAAATGATTATTTAGTCGATATTAAATTTACATTTAACGGCATTGAAGCAGATACTTTGAGTCCATATTACGATCTGGATAAAAAAGCATTTAAAATCGATTTATTTGATATACAAGCAATCAATTATATTGAAAATGTTGGTTTATCAGTAGATGTTAATGTTCCTATTGCTTCTAGAATGAGATTTAGAATCAATGAGTCTTATGTGCTGACAAGATATTATAATAACGTAGATCAAACTGTCTTAGAAGAAGTTATTTATATGACTGAAAAAGATGAAACTCAACATTCGTTTTCACTTTTAAAAAAAGGGACTTTCACAAATTATATTTTGCATACTGATAGATATTATTATGTTAATGATATCCTTCAAACAAATCAAACTCATGTATTTGATTTGATTAATAGTGGCATATCTTATCCTGTAAGAGATAATATTTTATATTATGAAACGTGCTATTTATATGTATCGTTTGATATTGAACTTATTCAAGTAAATAGATTTTCTCAAGTATGGGGTGTAGATCCGATTATCTTTAATTAAAAAAGAATGAAGGATTATTATGAAAAAAATAGGCATAAAAAAAATAATTTTAATCATTATCACGCTAGCCTTGTTTCTTTATACAGGAACATTTTTTCATTTAAACCACGTTCAAGCAACTACTTATAATGAACATGATCCTTGGTATGGTACTGAACTAGATTTCTCAGAAATTGATGAATCACAAATTATCTTTGAAAGTAACTATGTACCATTTTCTACAATCATAGACAATCCACTGTTAGTTGAACCAACCAAGACATATGTGATTGAATCTGCATATGACCTTTATATGTTTTCTAAACTCAATAATGGTATAGATTATGATATTTATAGAAATCTTAATTACGTTTTAGGTAATCATATTGATTATTATGATGTCGTTATCACAGATAGTTCAAAAACTTTTGAACCTGTCGGGTTTAGATATCCATTTTTAGGAACATTTGATGGACAAGGTTTCGAGATTACCAATTTATATTTAGAACCAATTTATGATTACTTGGTTTATGAACAAAAGTATTTAGGGCTAACCTATTATGCTATGTTTTCTCATGTTGGAAGTAGTGGTGTTGTTAAAAATCTTGGATTAATTAATCCTTTGATTATTCAACCTATTGAATGGGGTCCTATGAGTTATATTTCGCCTCTAGTAGGATTAAACGAAGGACATGTGCATCATGTATATTATATTGATAGCAGAGGACATCAAGCAGGTTTTAACGCTGAAGGTAAGTTTCATATTGCTGGACTCGTATCAAAAAATCTAGGTGTACTAGAAGAAGCATTTGTTTCTAGTCCACACATAAAAAGCTTAGCTGTTATAGAAAATGTATCTGAAGCTGCAGTCGTTTCTGAAAATAGTGGGACAATTACAAACGTTTATTATGATCAAAATATACTTTTAGATGAAAACACAAATAAAACATATGGTATTGGATTAGACACAGTTAATTTTCAAAATAGCACTTATTTTGATCAATCATGGTATTTTGAAACACATTATGAGGATTTAACGACTAATTTAAACTTAAAACCACTTTATCATTTAAATCATACTTATCCTATTTTGCAAGGCTTAGAAGTTTTAGAAGGTAAGTTGGTTATTGATCAAGCAGTTGATTTTGTATATATGAATAAACTTTTTGAAAGTGGGAACTTATTTAGAGCTCATACTTATGAAATCGTGCATGATATCGACATGAATCAAGTTGCTTTTGATGCATATGAACAAGCATCATTAGGCTTTAATGGAACGTTAACGTCAAGTCTTATTGATCAAAGTAGTATTTTATATGCTAGAGATCCTCTTCAAGGTGGAACAACTAGCTATCATACAATTATTGGACTTAATCTAGCAAATGCATCTTATGTAGGAAACGCCGCTTTATATGGCGTTTTTAGTGTTTTGTTTGGGAAAGTTGAGCATTTGAATTTTATTGATGTAACCATGGAAACTAAAGATATCAATCAAACATATGAAAGAGATTATTTAAGTATTGGTGTGGTTGCAGGAGAACTAAACTTAGGAACTATTGAAGATGTTCACGTTCAAGGTCAAATTCTTGTGTTAGAGACTACTGAAGCCATCGGTCAAATTTCTTTAGGCATGATTTCTGGAAAAGGTAGTGGAGTCATTAATCATAGTTCTACAAAAGGAACAATTGATTTAGAGAAACAAACATATCAAGCTAAATTAAATCAAAGTTCAATTGGTGGAGTTATTGGGCTAGCAAGTAAATTAACATTAACAGAATCCATTGATCATACAACAAAAAATGGACTTACATACGTAAATAGTTATATCGGAAAAACGTATGTTGGTGGCATGATTGGTTCTGGAACTATCACTAGTATGGAATCTCTAATCTCAAAAGGAGATATCATCATAACTAACGACTTTTATCAACAAGAACTTTTTGTTGGCGGTATATTTGGTAGTATTGCTTTATTAGAGACGAATATAAATAATTTATATCATACAGGTTTGATAGATGTATATGTAAATCAAGCACTAGATTTAAAAATAAATGGAATTGGATACATACAAAGCAATAATTTAAATAATCAAATCACGAGTATAACAAATCATGGCAGTATAACTTTAAGCTCAGATCCTAGCATATCTACACCAAATTTATCTTTGCTAGAAGTTAATGGCTCATATGGATTAACAGTAGATGGAAGTGCGACAATTTATGGAATCTATCAAACTAAAAATCAGTTAATTGATCTTTCATTAATTGATTCTATGAGTGGTGTGATTACGCATATATCTACTAATCAACTTAATGTTACAAAAGCATATCAAAATGCAAATCTTATATTTCAAACATATCATGAATTAACTCAAGATCATATAAAAGTCTCAGGTATTCATATTGGTTCTCATACGAATCTTGAGCATATAAGACAAAAAGGTTATATTAACCTTAATGTTGATCACGCAAGCAATCGTTTAACACAAGGCATTATAGAAGTATCAGGATTATATGAAACAATAAGTGATGGATATTATGCTTTAAATGGCTATCAAGGTGGAAATATATCTGTTTCAAAAGATGAATTAGTTAATACGACCTATGATCTAGCAATTAGTGGTATTGGAACTAGACATTTAAATACGAGTCATTTAATACTAAATGATGTTGATCCAACATCTGTAAAAATTACTGAATTAAAAGGTTCTGTTGACACTATGCTTAATGCTGGAAATATTATTGTAACTGGCAATTTTAACGGTGATATTAGCGCAACCGGAATTATGACTTATAATTATGGAATGATGACACAAGTAATCAATTTGGGAAACATCGAAATATTTAATGATATAACGACAGCTAATGATTATATAGAAGCATCTGGTATAGTTCATCAAATGATTGGTCAATATGCACAAATCAAAGATACAGCAAATCATGGTTATATTAAAGTCGTTTCAAACACATCTTTAGGCTATGCACATGCAAGCGGTCTAGTTTTGAGAAACGATAAGTTAGAAGACCAATCATATGTTATCCAAGGAAATCTTCATAAATATCAAAAAGTATTATTTAGCATAAATTACGGTGATGTTTATGCATATAATAATTCTGATGAAACCTTATATACAATTGCTGAAGAAACACGTGCAAAAGCTGCAGGATTTTTAGCTATAGGTGTGTCATCAACAATAAATAATGTCAATTTTGGGAACATATTTTCTAATCATCTAGCAAGTGCAATGATTGGATTTTTAGCATTAAACAGATTTGGAACCTTAGGGTATGATGAAGTATTCATTTCAAATCAAATGAATTATGGTAGAGTAAGAGAAATTACAGCTTATAACAGTGTTGATGAAACATTCACCATTGATATGAACCAAGCACCAGCAAATGTTTTATATCAAGCGTTTGGAGCTGTTGTAGGTAAAATCCATACTGCTACTGCGGCATGGGATTTTGTAGGGAATGTCACTTATCCAATTGATCGTATATATTTTGGATATTTAATTAATTTTGATGAAAAAATCGATATGTTTGACCAAGCACCCCCAGTATCTGACACGTGGTCTGATACATATGAAGATGATGTAGCAACTGCAGCATCAATCGTTTTAGAAATGCAAAAATATATGGCAACTACAAATCCTAATGATCAATCAAAAGCTCCGTTTAATGAGTTTTATGTTGGTGGTAAATTTGGTATGTACTTAGGTAAACAAATCAATTCATACGATTTAACAGATACAATTACTGGTATGTTTTACGAAGATTTCGCATTTAGAGATCAAAGACCTGCATATAAAGGTACAGATCAATATATTTTAGACTATATTCAATATATTCCAAGAGATAAGGTTAATGATCATATGATGACTAGACTTGAAACATATAGTTTATCAACATATACAGGCATATATGCTTTATCTAGTAGTTCAGGTATTGATAATGGTATATTTATGCCTGATAATTTTAATCTAGAAGGTCTACATGAGTATCACACATTAACTCCTGAAGGCGATCAAAGTTATTTAGGTGATCCAGTAGATCCATATTCAATCAGTTATGCTTTATATACATCGATGAGACAAATCGAAGTAGATGTAGCAACAACTATTTATGATTTAGAAATCAAACAAATTGACATCAACGGCATAGAAGTACAAGATGGCGTCATTTTAAGAGATCCTGTCATCGATCAAGAAAGATCATTGATTACTTATTATTTACCATCTAATGCACTTATTTTAGGTAGTGCGTTACCTACAGTTATGAATGTTGAAAGTTATGTAGAAGTTTCACCAAATGTCACTGGAGCTAAAAAAGTTCTAGATTTAATTAGTGGTGGAGAACCGACATATACATGGGTGGGTACACACAAAAAGGTTAATGATCAAATGGTTGAAATTGGTCCTTATAATGAGACTGGTATGTATGAAATTACATCAAGTATGTCTTATCAAAGTTCAAATAATCTTAATAAGCCTCTTTATAATCATTCTGGATTTATATATGATACAGTTGGGGCTATAAATAATATCTTTATTCATAATCCGCACATTTATAACCAGAACGCTTCAGCTGAAAAATGGTCATCAGAAGGTTATGCAGTAACTGGAAGCGATGCATTTCCTGGTGGTTATGCACCTTATGAAGCATTTTATATAGATGGTTATCCGACACTTTATCGTTATGTAGGTCCATCAACAGAAACTATTACTTATGTTCAATCTAATAATATAACTGGTGTTTCAGTATATGATTCATCTAATGTTAGATTTATTGCTAATACAGAATTAGGATCATACCAAATATCAGAAACTGCAAGTCTTGAATACTTAAATGCATCTATATTAGAGCCTATTAGTATACCAAGAAGTTATGGTGTTTATGACATGATGACACTAAACGGTGAATATATTGATAGTGTTGAAGATCATTATGGCATGATAAGAATATTTTCAAAATCATATGCCTCTTTGGATCCTGCAACATATAAGGATTATGATATCCGTGTGATAAGAACTGCTGATGAATCAATCCTAGATGTCATTAGTTTAACAATAAATGGACTTGATGCTTTAAATCCTATGAATAGTATTCAGGAAGTAACATCATTAATCAATCTTGATGGATCCATTGATAATATATTAGAAGTATCTTATGAGACATATAACATCTCAGATTTATATGATATGTTACAACATATAGAAGTATATAATTTTGATACTCAAGTTAAGATTAATTCGTCCTATTACAGGATGGAACAAGGCATTGTAAGTACGATTAATACTTTCGACAATTTAAGTGGTTCATGGGGATCTGGATTTTTTAGTTTGGCATTTATTCCAGAAGATACGTTTCCTAGCGGAAATTATGTTATAAAAACAACACTTCTAAGTGGCACTATTTTTAATATTTATTTCACTAAAGAAGAAAGTAGTGAAAAAAGTGTTTTATCAATGACTTTTGATGATGAAATTATAGAGCCTACAACTAATCTTTATACATCATATATTCCTTATGGAATCTTTTATGATGCATTGGATCAAGAAACTAATATAGTAAATTTTAGTAATTTAGCGACACTAAACACAATATATTATGGGCAAATTAATCAAAACATACCTTCATATTTAAGTGGATTGACAATATCAAACTTTGCAACTCTTGATCATGTATCATTAAGTATTACTAAATTGATAGATGATAGATATCAGTATGACATCATCTATACAATTGTTGCAGAAGACTTAACTACTCAAACATTTACACATAGATTAATTGAGTATGACATTTTATCAAGTGCAGCAGTAATATATAAAAATGGTGGGGAAACAGATTTAGTTAACCTGGTCAATGTGTACTATGAAGAATCTCCTAATGTGAGAATAGTTTATGATTTAGATAGCTTTTATATTTCCGACATGAATTTATTTAATATAAGTGCCCAATTTACACCATTAGTTACTGGAGATATAGCAACGATAGATCAAGATTATTTTATTCAAAAAATTGATCAGGTAGGCTACGAAGTTAACCTCAATGGAAATATAAGTAAAGGCTCTTATCAGTTTCAAATG
>CAKMKH010000058.1 GCA_927441705.1 uncultured Acholeplasmataceae bacterium
CCATGAGAGGTATGGATTCGGTCAAAACAACCAGAATAAATGAAAGGTGGGATATCGTGTCCGCCTTAGCACGAAATATTTATATACCTTTAGTTGAACAGGAATCAGGTCATAAAACCATCAAATCTAGCTCGCCGTCGCCGCCACTTTCTTGATGTGGGGGTCACCACATTTGCGAAGACTGGAAACGGAATGAGTGGAGATAACTATGCTTCGATAGCATGAATACCAGATACACTAAAAACTATTTGTTTATGTTTGACATGTAACACACGCATTATACGATCTAGATCAATATGTCCATATGCTGTTCCGGTAAAATATGCATCTCTTTCTAAATAATCAAGCCTATCTATATCCAATTGACTAGAAATAAGTTGTTCAATGAGAGGGTATTTGCCACTCTTAAGGATAATGCTTGCAACATCAGAAGCGAAATCATCGTCTATCGTTGATAAAACATCTCTCAGTTCATGACGATTTGTAATCATTCTAGCGCCTATATGTTCATGATCAACGTCAAAAACATCCTCAAAAGCATGAGAATATGCACCGTGACCAATGTCATGAAGCAAAGCCGCTACCATAAATAACAACTCTTCACGTTCATTTAACTCATCTTTTAATTCTTTGACTGATAAAAAACGATAAGCAAGTTCATAAACACCTAAACTATGACTAAATCTTGAATGTTCAGCTCCATGAAAAACCATTTGAACACCGCTTAATTGTCTAATTCTTCTAAGTCTTTGAAATAAATTTGAGTCTATTAATTTTTTTATGACTTCGTAATCAACATGTATGTATCCATATATTGGATCTTTTAAAACTTGTTGTCTTTCTAGTTTTTTCACCATAATCCTCCTATGGTAAAAAAGCACCTATAGGTGCTTATTCATTAATTGTATATGATTTTACAAGTTCTACTTCATCACCTGTATTTAACATAAATGCACTACCATCATCTGTATCTAAATGACAATCAAGTAAATAATTTGGATTTACACGACATAATACATTATCAATGATGCCAGCTTTTATACCACTAATTTTAAGACTAACAACTTGACCGTTAGTTACTCCAAATTCATCAGCTTCTTCTAAAGAAAAATGGATATGGCGATCTGCGATAATGACACCTTCAGATAGTTCAACTTTTCCATTTGGACCAATTAATGTACATGCACCTGTGCCTTTAACATCACCTGATGATCTAACTGGCGCTTCAAATTTAAATCTTAATGCATCACTTCTAGATATTTCTATTTGAGATGCTGGTCGTACTGGACCTAAAATGCGTACACCTGATAAAAGTTTACCTTGTGGACTCATTACATCTACTTTTTCATTAGCAGCATACTGCCCTGGTTGGCTTAAATCTTTCATTGGTGTCAACTCATAACCTTTGCCAAAAAGCGTTTCTAAATGCTCTTGAGTCACGTGTAGATGACGGCCAGAAATTCCTACTGGTATTTTTTTCATATTTAATTCCTCCTACATACGAAATGATTATATCATTTTTTGATGTGATTTTCAATTGATTTATGATAGAATAAAGCCAAGAAAGAGGTGTTTATATGTCGACAATTTTTGAAAAAATTATTGCAAGAGAAATTCCTGCTCATATCGTATATGAGGACGATTTGGTGATATCATTTTTAGATATCTCACAAACAACAACTGGGCATACGTTGGTTTGTCCTAAAAAAGCATATGCAAGTATTAATGACATCCCTGAAGATTTACTAGCTCATACAATAAAAGTTGTGAAAAAAATTGCTTTAGCATGCGAAAAGGCTTTTAATGTTGAGGGTCTCAACATTTTAAGTAATAATGGTGCAATAGCAGGTCAAACAGTCTTTCATTTTCATTTTCATGTAATTCCTAGATATGTAGAAAATGATGTTTTATTTAAACTTACAAACCGCATGAATGAAGTTTCATCTGATGAGTATAAAAAAAGAGCACTCCTTATTAAAGAGGCTCTATAATAAATTCAACACCTGGATTAACATTTTTCACAGATAAAGTTAGATTGAAGTGTTCACATGTTTTTTGAACAATACTCATTCCAAGACCAAATTGACCTTTATCGCCTTTTTCATAAGGCTTAAATAATTGTTCAATAAATCGATCACTAATTGGCTCACCGTCATTATAAAAGGTGAGTTTTTTTTGTGTTAATGTGATTTTTATCTCTTTTTTAGCATATCTTAAAGCATTATCTAATATATTATTAAATACAGTTATCAAGTTTTCTTTAGTTGCGAAATATGTTGATTCATCTAGATCGGTTTGAATATCAATGTGAGTTCTATATTTTTGCTGATCAACGATACTCTGAATTAAATCTTTAATTTTTATAACTTCAAAATGTGAAGGATTTTTTAAATATTCAAGTTTATTCAATTCCAATAATTGTTTAACTTTTTGATTTAGTAAATCTGCTTGCTTTATCATAACTTCAGCTTCTTTAGGCTCAGATATTCCATCAGCAATCGCTTCTGCATATGACCTGATTACTGCTATAGGAGTTTTAAAATCATGTGAAATATTTTGAAGCATCTCTTGTTTAATATTATCGCTTGATTCAATTTCTCGGCGCATTTTTTCTATGGTATGTGCAAGATCAGTTATTTCATCAAAACCTTCCATGACAATTGGAACACGATAATTGTTCTTGGTTAGTTGAGAAACCTCATCTTGGAGTTTTTTTACTCTATCAACAGTAATTCTTGACCAAAGCAAAATCGTGATATTACCCAAAAGAATAATAGCAATCAAACTAACTAATACCATAGCTGAAAATCTAGTATTTGTTACAGATAAGTAATCATCACCTGTAAAAACAATAGTGAAATCACTATCTGATCTTCTTTGGAATCTAAAATAGTAAGTAAATCCATCTTCAACATCTTCAGCTTCGAATCCTGGTCTAATGTTAAACATTTGATAAAGTCTAGTTGCAGTGTACTGATTGTCTAACACAGAAAGATTTGAAGAATACAACAATCTTCCATTTTGATAAACAACATAACCATTATAACGATTGCTACTTGGTCTTGATAAAGGAGGCATTTGAATGACCTCATTAAAATAAGCATTCAATTGATCTTTATTTTGTTGAACCCTTGTATCTTTGATAACTTGACTTACTGCAAACAAAAAAATGAAACTTGTTAACACAGTTACAACCGTAAAAATCAGATTTATTTGTGTCGATAATTTCATTCTTTTAAATCGTCTCATAACAGTCTATATCCATAGCCATATATGGTTTCAATTTTTAAATCTGGCATTTTATGTCTTAGTCTTCTAAGCAAATCATCAACTACACGATCACTTCCGTAATAATTATTACCCCAAACATGTTTTAAAATATCATCTCTACTAAAAGCTTTATTTGGGTTTTTAATAAAAAATAATAGAAGCTCAAATTCTTTATTAGTTAAATCAATCATACCATCTTCAGATCGAATTTCTCTTTTCGATAAATCCATCTCATATTGCCCATAATGAACCATTTCAGAAATAGGAAAATGTTGTTGTCTTTTTAATACAGCTTTAACCCTTAAAATGAGTTCTCTAGGTGAATATGGTTTAGCTAAGTAATCGTCACTACCTAATTCAAGACCCATAATTTTATCTAAGTCTTGGTCTCTAGCGGATGTGAAAATTACTGCAGATTTACTATTAGTGTTTTTTAATTCTTTAATAATATCATATCCACTAACATCTCCAGTGAGCATAATATCTAATATCCATAAATCTACTGTATCATTTATATGTTCCATTGCTGATTCGCCATCATAAAAAACTGTCACGTCAAATCCTTCGCGATTTAAATACTTTTTAATAATACTTGATAAGTCTTTTTCGTCTTCTACATAATATATTTTCATAAAAACACCTCGCTATATAAGTAAAATAAGCGTGCTTTCGCACACTTATTATAACATAGAGTCTATAAATAAAGAGAAAAATGAAGTACTTATAGTATAACAAAACAGTATGTGATGTCTATGTTTTTTTAATGTGAAATTATGTTATTTAATAACATCAACTTTCATGTATGGTCGTAATACTTTTGGGACAGTAATTGAACCATCTTTATTTTGATAGTTCTCCATGATTGCAATCATGGTTCTACCAACTGCTAATCCAGATCCATTTAATGTATGCACATACTCCGTTTTGCTATCTTTTGTACGTTTAAATCTAATATTAGCTCTTCTTGCTTGATAATCTCCTGCATTAGAAATTGATCCAATTTCACGATATTTATTTTGTCCTGGTAACCAGACCTCAATATCATATGTTTTAGCCATACCAAAGCCCATATCTCCACTACATAATGATACTACTCTATATGGGAGTTCTAATTGCTTTAGTACTTCTTCTGAATTGATTAACATTTTTTCTAACTCCTCATATGAATCTTCTGGAGTCGAAAATTTGATTAATTCAACTTTGTGAAATTGATGTTGTCTCAAAATACCTTTTGTATCTCTACCTGCAGATCCTGCTTCTGATCTAAATGCTGTTGTGTAGCTACAATATTTTAAAGGCAATTGTTCTCCATCTAATATTTCATCACGATAAAGGTTAATTGTAGGTACTTCAGCTGTTGGATTTAAGTAATAGTTTTGATCTTTTAATTCAAGTTTAAAACTATCTTCTCTAAATTTAGGAAACTGCCCGGTTGCGTACATACTTTTTTCATTAACGATATATGGTGGAATAATTTCTTCATATCCATGATTAAAACTATGTAAATCCATCATAAACTGAATAAGTGAACGCTCTAATCTAGCCCCAAGTCCTTTATCTACAACAAATCTAGTGCCTGTAATCTTAGCAGCTCTTTCAAAATCAAGAATATCAAGTTTTTCACCTAATTCGACATGATCTTTAACATCAAAATCAAATATTTTTGGAGTACCAACTTTTTTTATTTCAACATTTTTTGACTCATCTTCACCATATGCTACCGATTCGTGAAGTAAGTTGGGTGTATTTGCTAAAATATCATTAATATTAAGTTCAATATCTCTTAATTCATCATCTAATTTTTTAATATCATCTCCTAGATGCTGAACTTGTTCTAAAATTTGAGTTGCATCTTGCTTATTTCTTTTCAATTCTCCGATTTTTTTAGATGATTCGTTTCTTAAAGCTTTTTTAGCTTCAACATCAACAATAATGTTTTTTCTTTGATCTTGTAGCTTTACCAGGTTGTATAAATATGTAAAATCACCTTGTCTTTTAGATAAGTTTTTTACAACCTCGTCAATATTTTCTATTACAAATTTTAAATCTAACATACCTATATCCTCCTTTAAAATGAAAAGTCCCTAGACATAATGTCTAAGGACGAATGTTCGCGGTACCACCTTAGTTCTAGGCAACCCTAGCACTTAATTATTATCTTTAACGCTGATATGCGGATGTGATTAGCATCACTAAAAAGTAGATTCATATCATTTGCTTTACAACACTTTCACCAACCGTGTTCTCTCTAAATAAAACTCATATGATATTACTATTCTTTTTTACGTGTTACATATATTATAATTTGTTATCACCTAAAAGTAAAGATATTAGAGATTATTTGACTTTTCGTTTTAAAATTTCTTTCAATCCTTCTTTTAAATCTTCTTTTTCTAATCCAAAATCGATGATAGCTTCTATATAATCAAGCTTGTTTCCGACATCATATCGTTTAGCATCAATGTCGTATGAATAAACTTTTTCTTCTTTCATTAATCTTAATATGGCATCAGTTAATTGAATTTCATTACCTTTACCACGTTGCTGACTTTTTAGGTATTTAAATATTGTAGGTGTTAAAATATAGCGTCCACCAATTGCAGATCTTGATGGTGCGACTTCTATATCTGGCTTTTCAACCACATCTTTAAGTTCAGCCAAACTTCCTTTTTTCTCTGTTTTAGGTGTGCATATGCCATACTTATAAGTATCTTCATAGCTAACTTCCATGGTGCCTAAAATTGAAGCATTTGTTTTTTCAAATGCATTCATCATTTGTTTAATAGCGGGTTCTTTTTGTGTGACATACATATCATCACCTAAAAGGACTGCAAACGGCTCATTACCTATAAATGCTTCAGCTTGTAAGACTGCATGTCCTAAGCCTAGTTGTTCTTTTTGTCTGATGAAATGGAGATTAGCACCTCTGGCAATATCTCTTACCATGCGATACTCTTCTTCTTTATTTTTACTTAACAAGATAGTTTCTAACTCGATATTATAATCAAAGTAGTCGATGATTGCGTTTTTGTTGCTACTAACAATGAGAAGGATATCTGTGATACCACTTTTAATAGCTTCATCAACTATATACTCAATCGTTGGTCTATCGATGATTGGTAATAATTCTTTAGGTAGTGCTTTTGTGATTGGTAAAAATCTTGTGCCATAACCCGCTGCTGGGATAACTGCTTTTTTAATCATAAGATCTCTCCTTTAAATTTTTCTTCTTTGTGTGATAATTTATAAGTGATTAATATGCCTGTTATAAATAATATAGCCCCAATCAAATACACTGTCCAATGTGCTGTAAAGACATTTTGGGAGGTATTATCTTGTAATGTGAATAATATGTTAAACGGTGATATAAGAACAATGCCTAAAACCGCAAAATAAAAATGTGTCTTAAAATGATGGAGTAGATAATACATAAGTTTTCCTACTAAAATGAGCCCAGTTAGTGCTCCAAGGATAAGAAGTAATAGCATAGGAAGACTTGCTGCTATTTCAGTAAAATTCAGTGTAATGAATGCTTTTATTATATCATCAACTAAGCCAATAAGAAGTTGGAAATAGCCAAATGCCATGAGCATAGTTGATCCGCTTAATCCAGGAATAATTAATGCAACAGCATATATCACACCTACTAAAAACACAGAAATAAGATAAAATACACTATCAGGATTATTTTCGGATTCTTTAATAAATATAAAACCAATCATAATTAATATAGCTATGATCATCACAAAGAAATGATGCCATTTATAATGATCTAATTTGATTTCCTTAATAAGTGATGGAATAGCTCCTAAAATAAAACCAATAAATAGGAACGTAATTGGTAGTGGAGCAATGTCATAAAATAAATCTATAAAAACAAAACCAATAACAAATCCCAACAAAACACCTACAATATATTGCCATACACTAACTATAGACTTAATAGGTCTTCTTAGAAAGTCATTTAAAGCATCAATTAATGCTTGATATATTTTTAATATAGCAGCAACCATCGATCCTGATATACCAGGTAGAATTGACCCTATACCTACAAAACTGCCTTTTATAATTTTAATGAGATTTTTCATATTTGCTCCTACATGACTCACGAATTGATTGATATTATTTTAACATATTTTTTTACTTTCTTCTATGCTATAATGAGTTTGGTGATAACATGATAGAAATCATAAAATATATTTTATTAGGCATAATACAAGGGATTACAGAGATATTCCCTGTCTCAAGTAGTGGTCATTTAACTTTGTTTAGTCGTTTATTCAACATTGATTTAACGAACTTAACAATTTTTCTAATGATTACAAATACAGGATCTTTTCTTGCTTTGTTTTTTTATTTTAGAGATGATATTAAGGAATTAATCATTGGAACATTTAAATACATTTTCAAAAAAGAAGAAATTTATAAGCAAGATTTTCATTATGTTGTCAAATTGATGATAGCTGTTATACCTATTGGTATATTTGGATTATTATTTAAAGATAAACTTCCTAACGATTTGTTATCTGTTGGATTTGCATTAATTTTAACTTCAGGACTTTTATTTTATGTATATATGGTTAGAGCTATTGAATGGAAAAATGAGGTTTCTTGGAAAAATGCATTAATCATAGGCGCTTTTCAAATGTTTGCAATCTTTCCAGGGATTTCTAGAAGCGGAATAACTATGACTGGTGGCTTAGTTCAAAAGATAGAACTTAAAAAAGTTTTAAAATTTTCGTTTTTAAGTTACATTATTGTATCTGTTCCTGTGATGTTACTCGGGTTTTATGATGCCCTTCACGCAAGTGAATCGATACATATATTAGGTTATTCATTGGCATTTGTGATGAGTTTTATATTTAGTTTGATTTCAGTTAGAATTTTTTATCAATATGTTAAAGTAAAAAATTTGATATACTTTGCCGTTTATTGCTTACTTATTGGTGGATTATCAATTATCTTACATATAACTTTATAATAAAAAGTGAGCTGTTTAATGCTCACTTTCATTTTTAAATAGATAGTATGCGATTATGTGTATCATTGTAAACAATAACACAAATATTATAAAAAACTCAAAATGATTTATTATGCCTTGCACTATACTTGATAAATCAAATATATTCCACGAATTAAGTCTAATAAATCTTCCTAAATAAATACCAATACTTGATAAGAAAAACAATCCAATCACAAATACCATTTGAAATTGCTTCAATTGGTCAGGGATGATTTTTTTTATTTGTTCTAGTGACATCAACCCAATTTTCAAACTAATTAAAGCTCCAATCGTGATATCAAAAAATACATACCACTCATAAGTGTTTAAATGATAAATATTTGGATAACTTTGGAAAAAAGAATAGTTTTGAAAATGAATAGTATCAGTTAATATATAAAAACTATTTGGGAAAAATAATATCCAAAACACAATAGAAATTAAGATAAGAAATTTCTTTTGTTTTTGTTCGTGAAATTGTAGGGTTAAACTACTAAAGAAATATACCATTAAAGCTAAAACCATATTCCACGATAAAAATATGATAAGACCATTCTTTAGTAATGCACCTAAAACAAAACTAAACATTACAAAACTAACCCCAAATATAAATGGTATATTAATAAACTTTTTTATAAAACTATGCATCTTCATTTGCCATTATGTTTATTTTTTCTTGTAAGTCAGCTTGTGATAACAAATAATCACTTATAACTTTATATCTGAATATATAATCATAAATATCATTTGATACTGCTTGATCGTGCGGGAATATACGTTTTCTGTTTCTCATTGAGTAAATAAATTCATCAGTCACGACATCAGTTAGCCTATTATCTAGAGCAAACGATGGTTCCATACTCATTCCATGAACACCAAAATACA
>CAKMKH010000059.1 GCA_927441705.1 uncultured Acholeplasmataceae bacterium
TTGACAAGAATCTCATCGTTATTCGTTTTGTTTTTCTGTTCTTGACGATTGAACTGCTTGATCGTTGTCATAATCACAACCACCATTGTCACAATCCAATACACCAAGTTTTCCATTCTAAATAGACTGAGTAAGTTATCCTAGTTCATCTATGTATGAGGTATAGGCATCTATTTTTCTTTTTCTAGGATTTTTATATACGTAAGACGGTTTCTTATGATCTAGTGCATATTTTTTTGCAGTTCTACGATCAATATTATATTTTTTAGCGATGTTGACATAACTTAACCCTTTTAATCTATCGTTTCTTATTTCCATCCATAATTCACTTCTCATGCTTCTCATCCTCCATGAATCGATTATATCTAATCATATAGGATGATGTACATTATTTAAAAGTGATTTATGTACATTTTATCAATATTATTGACAGCAACAAAACTCCATGAGAATGGAGCCAGTTTAGCAACTATACAAGTGTTACTTGGTCATGAAACTTTAGAAATGACAAGAAATTATATAGATGTCAGCTTTAACAAGGTCAAAAGAGATTATGACAATTATATACACGCTACAGCATGAAATATCTCATAAAAATAAAAAAATGAAAGAGGTATTAACAATGACGAAAGAAGAATTCGGTTATTATGCAATGCTTTACGGCTGTGAAGATTTAGGTTTAGAACCAGTGGAAATCGTTCTTTTCACTGGTTTTTTCATGGGCAATCCACAAATCAATGCGGTTGCATTAATGAAAGATAGGAAGATAGCTATTCAAGAGAATTGGTTTAAAAAAGTTAGTTATGATGAGATTGCAGTTGCTATATTTCATGAAATAAGACATTTTTATCAACACAAGCAAATCACAGAGTTCGATGATGAAAATATGGGGTTTATTACATATAACTTAAACAAATGGAGACAAAATTTTAAGGACTATATTAAACCAAATAGAAAAAATGACTTAAAGTATTTAAAACAGGATATTGAAAAAGATGCTTATATGTATTCTAAAAGAATTTACAAAAGATTTCTAAAAGATTTTGCTATTGAGTAAGTATTTTTACAAGTGATTCTTAAAAAAAGATGTTGATATTACGACTTGTATTAATATATAATGAAGATAAATTAATATTAGGAGAAAAATATGTGCTTTTTTAAAAAATCTAAAAAAAACCAAGAAAAGAATAATAAAACTTCATTTTATGATTCAAAAGGATTTAGTTTAAGTATCGCTTTATTCTTAAAAAATTCCGACGATATTGATCTCATAGAAATAAATGATATGATTAAGGATTATTTTGAAAACTATTTCAAAAATAGAGATGTTGGTTATAAATATAAAGGAGTTACTATTACTATGAATACTTGTTCTTTATATGGAGAAGTTTGTAAGATTCAAATTATTTTAGATGAAGGAGTAGAAGAATTTGTAAGTAATTATGATTTAGAAGAGTGGAAATTAAAACTATTTGAATTATCAGGAACACAAATTAATTCATTTGTAAATGAGTATATTTCTAAAGCTGAAATTGATGCAATAATGGATGAAAAAATGAGAGAATTATACCCAAACTACAAAAGAAAAGAAGTCAAATAAAATTCTATATTTATTATACAAAGTTGAAATGTGAAAATCGAATCATCAAATATTAATTTAAGATTTGATTCAATTAAAAAAATGAATATAGAATATTATAAAAACAGATTAACAGATCATAAAAAATTTGTTAAAGAGTATAAAAAAGAAATGAAGTATTTTAATAATAATATTAACTGTGGTGTAATGACAAGACAAGAAAAAGAAATAAAGTTTTATCAAGTTGATAGTATTTATATTGAACAAGGTGAACAAATAGTTAATTATTTGGAATATAACATAAACGATATTTGAAATGATTTCAAAGATATTTTATCATTAATTTAGGATTTAGTAATTTTTTTATAACAGTTATAACATTTTTTATAAATAATTATATCATGATATAATATGTTTAAACTATAATATAGAGGTGTAAACTATCAAATATATTGAAAAAAAATATATGCATTTTGAAAAATCAAGAGTGTTTACCAATTTAATAAATAATAGCTCTAAAAAGCAAATCACCATAAATTTTCCTTTTGGTATTAAAAAATATTATTATATTATTGATTATATAGAAAAGAATCCAGATGTTGATACAGTTTATATCTATATATCAGTCTCAAATAATGACTTGTATTATTACTTGAATGATAGAATTAGTAATGAGGTTAGTCTAATAAACGATATTAAACTATATAGACTAAATAAAGATAATAGTATTGCTCGTACTAAAAAAAGCCTGTTATATATTTCTGATAAGATGTATAACAATATTGATTATTATGCTCAAGTTATTGATTATTTTGAAACATTTAAAGATAAAAAAATATTGCTGTTTATTGATAAATATGCCAACATTGAATTTCTGTATGATGATATTCAAGAGTACATCTATAGATCCGTTATATGTCAATTTTATTTACCAAATTCTAAAGTAAATAATTGTGTTGTATCGTATCAAGAAGCAGAAAATGCTAATCTTATTAATGAAAATTTGATAAAAAGAAGTTTTATTTCTTTATCTCCTAATAAAAAATTAAATTTATTGAAAAAAGAAGTATTGCACAAGTTTGAAGAGTATAAAAATAATTTAAAGTTACTTGACTCTAAAATTAATCCAAAACTTGTAATAGAGCTAAATAAGATCGGTAATAATAAGGACTGGAAAAAAATAAATAAAATAATCATATCATTTAACCCTGATTACAAATGGTTGTATATTGAAAATTTCGAGAGAAATATTGTTCATACAAATTTAGATACTAAAGAAATAAATATGTTATACTGGCATAAATATATAAAAAAATTAGATTCAAAAATAGACATTATAGTATACTCATCAAAAGATTTTGTTGAGATTAGCTTATATATGGGTGTCATATTTTTATCATTTGAAAACTCACTACTTAATGTGAATAATCATATTTTAAATCATGTAATTACTGATTTTAGTAATAAGCTAAGTAAAGTGGAGAAAGAAAAAATCAATATACTTCTAAATAAGTGTTGGATATATATTTAGTAATAAAATTGGTTTATTGAATGGTGAATAAATTTTTGTATAATGATATAAAAGCAATGTTGAAAAAATTAATAAAATGTGCTATAATATAATTACCATGAAGAGAAGGCGAGAGACAAGCTCTGTGACCCTTCACCAACCTGCATATGTAAGGTGGTAATGCTTGAGTCTATGGGTAAATAAGAATGTACTCTATGCCCATAGATAGCTATGGGCTTTTTATTTTTGTTAAATAAAGGAGGACAAAAATGAATTTAGAACTGATTAGAAAGTATATTGGGAAAAAGGTGTTAGTAGAACTCGATCCAGACTATCACATGTCATTGGCGGGACAAGATCCCTATATTGAAGTAGTATTAATGAGTATCACAAATGTTGATATGGAATTATGTTTAGTTGACATTACAGAAGCAAATTTAAAGTATAGATCTAAATTTGCTAAAGTACATAAGATTAACAATTATTGGATTGTCTCTTTTTCTAAAGTGATTCCATTTAACTCTAAAGTAATGTTAACAACTAAACAACTTGAGTTGCTTGATTATTATGAGATTTTAAGATTAAAAAGAATTATAAGTTTTAAAGAGAAAAATGAGTTTAATGAATATTACATGAAAAAAATAGATGCGTCTATAGAAAAAAGAGATAAAGAACCAAGAAGAAGACCCTATAACCCAAATAGATTTCTTAATTTATATTTAGAAGGTTATATAAGCTATAAAAGAAAAAGTGGCATGCTTCATGGTGAACCATATACTATGGTAAAGATATATGACTTATTCGATCATGAGTTAGCAAAAGTTATTCATGTCTCACCTGAAGGGAAAGCAATCATAGAAACAGCTAGTACAAGCATTCTTCATGAAACAAACATAAAAAACATAAAGCACATAGAACAACCTGTTTTTGATTGGGAAATTATTCACCATGGGTATAGACTTGATGTATAAAAATGCAGAGAAGGAATATAATAAATTGAGAAAATTAAAACCAGAAAATTTAGGCAGATTAGGCAGAGAGGGATATTATGTCTTAAGAGATGAAGCTGGAACAATGCCATCAGGTGAAACTTATGTTCAAGTTAGAGTGCTTAAAAGATATAATGATCACTTAATAAAGATTCTTAAAAAATATGACAATGGAACAGCTCTAATTCAATTTGCAGAGGACGATCACAAAGAAATTGTAAAAATGGATAAAATAAAAACATATGAAAAACAATTAAATAGTTGGGATTAAATTTATGAATGATATAAAATTAATATTCTACAAAAAAAACAGTGGATATCCACATAGCAGCGCAGGATTTAACGCAATCACATTTTTAAAAGATGATTTAGACTTGGTCGCAAAAATAATTAGTGAGGTAGATATGAGTGATCAAAACTATTTTTATATCTTATCTACTAAGGAACTACCTATAAAAGAAGTTTACAAAACACTCAAAAATAAAATAAGTAATAAACAATTGAGTTTAAAACACAATACAATTTATATAGCTAAATAATTATTCAAATTTTTCATATTAAAATTGCAAGTATCAATATAGATTTTATGATGAAGGTATGAAGATATAACTAAATAAAAGACAGTATCTAATTAAATTTAGATATTGTTTTTTATAAAACGACTAAAAAATGAAATAAAGATGCTCTTCTATTGTGGTAAAATTAATAAAACACATTACCTTGGGAGGTCTTCATGTCTATAAAAAAATCGATTCTATTTATTGCAGTTATTGTTGCTCTTTTTGTGTTAACTGCTTGTACAAACACTGTTGAATTTACTATCACATTTGACAGCAATGGAGGAACAGATGTAAATCCTCAATTCGTAGAAGAAGGAAACTCGTTGGAATTACCTATACCAATAAAAGAAGGACATTCATTTATTGGCTGGTTTACTGGAGATGGAGCAAACGACATTCAATTTTCAGATTTCACACCTGTTACGAAAGATACAGTTTTATATGCAAAGTGGGAGATTAATCAGTATACAATAAGTTTTGATAGTAACGGTGGTTCTGAAATCGGAGATATAACACAGGATTATAATAGTGCGATAAGCGAACCAGAATATCCAGAGCGAGAAGGGTATACTTTTATTGGTTGGGATTATGTAATACCTACAAAAATGCCGTCTGAAAATATCGAGT